>DASXRF010000211.1:0-3102 GCA_036506755.1 Solirubrobacteraceae bacterium
GCAGGAGCACGGCGATGCGCGCCCGCGACGCCGTGCGGCGCGCGTGCTCGATGAGCTCGAGCTCGGCCGTCGACGACATCCCGTACTGCAGCGACGAGCCGCCGAGGCCGTCGCCGTGCGAGACCTCGATCACCGGGACGCCGCCGGCGTCGAGCGCGCGCACGATCGCCTCGACCTGCGCCGCGGTGTAGCGGTGGCGCATGGGGTGCGAGCCGTCGCGCAGCGTCGTGTCGGTGACGCGGACGCTCACGGCGCCACCGCCTGGGCGAGCGCCATCCGCTCGCCGACGCGCGCCGCGGCCGAGGTCATGATGTCGAGGTTGCCGGCGTGGCGCGGCAGGAAGTCGCCGGCGCCCTCGACCTGGAGCAGGACCACGATGACGGGGACTCGCCCCCACCGAGTGTCCTGCTCGTCGAAGGCCACCGGCCCCTTGAGCCGGTAGCCGGGCACGTAGCGCGCGACCTCCGTGACCATCCGGTCGACCGCGCCGCGGACCGCCTGCTCGTCGACGTCCGGCGACTCGGGGACCGCCATCACGGTGTTGCCCATCAGGATCGGCGGGTCGGCCGGGTTGAGGATGATGATCGCCTTGCCCTCGGCGGCGCCGCCGACGCGCTCGAGCGCGCGCGCCGTCGTGCGCGTGAACTCGTCGATGTTCTGCCGGGTCCCGGGCCCGGCCGACGCGCTCGAGATCGTCGAGACCATCTCGGCGTAGCGCAGCGGCGTTACGTCGTGCAGCGCGCGGACGATCGGGATCGTCGCCTGCCCACCGCAGGTGATCAGGTTGACGTTGGGCGCGTCGAGGTGCTCGTCGAGGTTGACGGCGGGGACGACGAGCGGGCCGACCGCGGCGGGCGTCAGGTCGACGGTCAGCTTGCCCGCGTCCTCGAGCAGCGGGGCGTGACGGCGGTGCGCGCCCGCCGAGGAGGCGTCGAAGACGACGTGGACCTCGCCGTCGGCGAGGACCGCGTCGATGCCGTCGGTCGACGTGGGCACGCCGAGCGAGCGCGCCCGCGCGATGCCGGCCGAGGCCGGGTCCACGCCGGCGAACACCGCGACCTCGAGCTGCGGGCGACGCAGCAGCTTCAGCAGCAGGTCGGTCCCGATGTTGCCCGTCCCGAGGACGGCCACCCTGACGCGCTCGCTCATGGGACGATCTCGACGCTGACCGAGCCCAACCGCGGCCCGAAGCTCGCCTCGTAGCGCCCCGGCGTCAGGTCGATGGCCGCGGTGAACGAGCCCGAGAGGACCGGCTGGCCGGCCGGCAGCGCCTCGCCGAAGCGGGCGAGCTCGTTGGCCAGCCAGGCGACGGCGACCGCGGGATCGCCCATCACGGCGGCGCCGTCGCCCTCCTGCAGCACCTGGCCGTCGCGCCCGAAGCGCACCGCGAGCTCGCGCAGGTCCCCGACGTCGGCGAGCGCGACCTCCGTTCCTAGGACGGCGCCCAGGCACGACGCGTTGTCCGCGACGGTGTCGGCGAGCGTGATCCGCCAGTCGCGGATGCGCGAGTCGATCAGCTCGAAGACCGGCAGCACCGCGCGCGTGCAATGCAGGACGTCCTCGGCGCCGACCCCCGGGCCGCGCAGCTCGCGATCGAGGACGAAGGCCACCTCGGCCTCGAGCTTGGGCGCCACCACCCGCAGCCCCGACCGCGAGAGCGTCGCCCCGGACGGGAAGACGTGCGAGTCGAGCAGGGCGCCGAAGTCGGGGCTGTCGACACCGAGCTGGCGCTGCATGGCGAGGCTGGTCAGCCCGATCTTGCGCCCGACCACCTTGCGTCCGGCGCGTTCGTGCCCGGCGATCAGCGCGCGCTGGATCCGGTAGGCCCCCTCGACGGCGAGACCGGGCGCCGCGGCGGTGATCGGCTCGAGCGCCTCGCCGGTCTCGAACGCGTGAAAGAGCGCGCCGGCGAGCCGCTCGGCGTCGGCGGACGTGATGTCGTGCGTCGTCGCGGTGGCCATGGCCCCAGCGCATCACACTACGGCGGCCCCGCGCAATCGGTGTCCTGATAATCTGGACGCTCATCGATGCTGCTCACGGTCCGCAACGTCGGCCGCATCCTCGACCTCTACAGCGTCGACACCCCCGAGCGCGGTCCCACGGAGGTCGCCGCGCAGCTCGGGATGGGCAAGTCCAAGGCGCATGCGCTGATGGCGTCGATGGCGGAGATCGGGTTGCTGCGCCGCGTCTCGGGCGGGCGGTACCGCGCGGGATGGCGGGCGCTCGAGCTCGAGCGCATCGTGCGCGACAGCGCGCCGTTCCGGCCCGTGGCCTACGCCGTCGCCGAGAAGCTGGCGCGTCACTGCGGCGAGACGGTCCACGTGGCCGCCCTGGACACCGGCCAGGTCGTGTACGTGGACCGGTTGCAGGGCTCGCGCGCCATGGACATCCCGGTCTCGAAGGTGGGCGCCACGCTGCCTGCGCATTGCAGCGGCGTCGGCAAGGTCCTCCTCGCGCATCTGGACGCGGGGGAGGTCGACGCGATCCTCGACCGGCGCGGCCTGCCCGCCTTCACGCCCAACACGATCACCGACCGCGACGCTCTCTACGCCGAGCTGCACCGCGTGCGCCGCGACGGGGTCGCCTACGACCGCGAGGAGGTGGTCGAGGGCCTCGCCTGCGTGGCGACCCCGATCCTCGACGCCGACGGGTCCGTCTGCGCCGCGATGAGCATCGCCGCGCCGGCCGACCGCTTCGCGGCCAGCGAGACCGCCTACCGCAGCGCGGTCGTGCGGGCCGCTCGCGCGGTGACCGAGCGCCTGCGGAGAAATCCTGAATAGCTGAACCCCATCCCTCCGATGGGAGGGCCAGGATCCCCCGCCGGGGAGTCGTCCGATCGCCCGGGCGCACCTAACGTGGGCCGCCGTTTTGCGTCCGCGCAGTGACCGATCCGGAGGAGACGCATGCCCATCGCCCACGTCGGCCACGCCGAGCTGCTCGTCCCCGACCTGGCGGCCTCGACCGCGTTCTTCACCGACGTCCTCGGCCTGCAGGTGTCCGAGCGGGCGCCGGGCCGCGTCTACCTGCGCGCCTGGCAGGACTGGGACCACCACACGCTCCTGCTGACGGAGGCCGAGGAGGCCGGGCTCGACCACCTCGGAT
>DASXRF010000212.1:0-5801 GCA_036506755.1 Solirubrobacteraceae bacterium
GATGCGCACGCCCTTCGAGCCCTTCACGCCCGGCGGCTGCCACGTGCCCAACACGAACCTCTACCGCCTGGCGCCGGGCTACGGCGCTGAGAACCTCGCGGAGTCGATCGCCCAGCGCATCGAGTTCGAGGGCCCGGACACCGTCGCCTCGGTCATCCTCGAGCCGGTCCAGAACGCCGGCGGCTGCTTCACGCCGCCCGACGGCTACTTCCAGCGCGTGCGCGAGATCTGCGACGAGTTCGACGTGCTGCTGATCTCCGACGAGGTCATCTGCTCTTGGGGGCGCCTGGGCGAGTGGTTCGGCGCGCAGCGCTACGGCTACCAGCCCGACATCGTCACCACGGCCAAGGGCCTCACGTCGGCCTACGCGCCGCTGGGCGCGATGATCTGCTCGGACCGCATCGCCGAGCCGTTCCTCGAGCGGACCGCCTCGTTCATGCACGGCTTCACCTTCGGCGGGCACCCGATGGCCTGCGCGGTCGCGATGGCCAACCTCGACGTCTTCGAGCGCGAAGGCATCCTCGACAACGTTCGCGCCAACGAGCCCGCCTTCCGCGGGATGCTCGAGTCGCTGCGCGACATCCCGATCGTCGGCGACGTGCGCGGCGCGGGCTACTTCCAGGCGATCGAGCTCGTCAAGGACCGCGAGACCAAGGCGGGCTTCAGCGCCGACGAGTCGGAGTGGCTGCTGCGCGGCTTTCTCTCGGGCGAGCTGTTCCGCCGCGGGCTGATCTGCCGCGCCGACGACCGCGGCGACCCGGTCATCCAGCTCAGCCCGCCGCTGATCGCCGGCCCCGAGCACTTCGCCGAGATCGAGTCGGTCCTGCGCCCGACGCTGGAGGAGGCCTGGCGCCAGGTCCAGGCCCGCGCATAGCGGCCGGGGATGCTGACCGTCCGCGACCTCGCCCACGACCTCGAGCTGGAGCTGCTCGCGGGCGAGGACGCCGCGGAGACCCCCGTGCGCTGGGTGCACATCTCCGAGCTGCCCGACCCGACGCCGTGGCTGTCGGGCGGCGAGCTGCTGCTGACCACCGGCATGGGGTTGGGCGACGCCGCCGCCCAGCGCGAGTACCTCGAACGGCTGGCCGACCACGGCCTGTCCGGGCTCGGCTTCGGGGTGGGCTTCGGGCACGAGACGGTGCCGCCGGCGCTGGTCGAGGCGGCCGTCGCGCGCGGCTTCCCGCTCTTCGCCGTGCCCTACGAGCTGCCCTTCATCGCCGTCACCGAGCGCGCGTTCACCCAGCTGGTCAACGAGCAGTACGCGGTGTTGCGCCGGTCGATCGCCGCCCACGAGCGCCTGCAGCGCATCGTGCTCTCGGAGCGCGGGCTCGACGCGATCGCCGGCGCGCTCTCGACGCTGATCGGCGGCGCGGTGCTCATCCACGACGGCCGCGGCGAGCCGCTCGCCCGGCGGACGTTCCGCCGCGAGCTCGACCGCGCGGTCGTCGACGCGCTGGCGGCCGAGCTTCACGAGCGCGCGCGGGCCCACGACGGCCGGGCGTTCGCCCCCGAGCAGCCCGACCTGGCGGGCCGCGCGCTCGCCCTGCCGGTCGCCGACACCCCGCAGGGGCGTCCGCTGCCGCGAGCCTGGCTGGTGGCGGTCAAGGACGCCGGTGCGCTGAGCGACTTCGACCGCCTCCTGTTGCACCAGGCGGTGACCGTCGTGGCGCTCGAGCTGCTGCGCCGCCGCGTCGCCGACACGACCGAGCGCCGGCTGGCCGGCGACCTGCTCTCCGAGGTTGTCGCCGGCACGCTGAGCGGCCCCGACCTGGCGCGCCGCCTCGAGCCCTTCGGCCTGCGCGCGCGGGTCAGCGTGCTGGTCCTCGAGGCCGACGAGCACGCGGTCGAGGAGGCGCTGCGCGACGAGGCCACCACTGCGTTGGTGGCGCGCACGGGCTCGCTGACCTGCGCGCTGCTGCCGGGCTTCCCCGACGAGGAGCTGCACGAGCTCGGCGAGCGCGTGCGCGCGCGCGTGGGCGGACCGGCCGGCGCCGGGCGCGCGGTCCCCGTCGGCGACGCGCGGCGCGCCTACCACGAGGCGCGATGCGCGCTCGAGGCGCTGACGCTGGGCAACGGCCACGGCAACGGCGGCGCCCGGCTGGCCACGGCGCGCGACCTCGGCTCGTTCCGGCTGCTGCTCGCCCTGCAGGACTCCGACGCGCTGCGGCTGTTCTGCGACTCGCTGCTTGCCCCGATCGAGGGCGGGGAAGGCCACTACGGCGGGGAGCTGATGCGCTCGCTCGAGGCGTTCATCGAGGCCAACGGCCAGTGGGAGGCGGCGGCGCGGCGGCTGTACTGCCACCGCCACACGCTGCGCTACCGGATCCGCCGCATCGAGGAGCTCACGGGCCGCGACCTCGGCTCGGCGCGCGACCGGATCGAGTTCTGGCTCGCGCTGCGCGGGCGGGAGCTGACGGGATGAGGGTCGCCGTGCTGGGCGCCGGGGGCACGGTCGGCCCCGCGCTCGTCCGCGACCTGGCCGAGTCCGCGGAGGTCGAGACGGTCGCCGCCCTGGACCTGCGCCACGAGCGCGCCGAGGCGGTCGCCGCCGAGCACGGCGCGGGCAAGGCGACGGCGGGGACCGTCGACGCGCGCGACCCGCAGGCGCTCACGCTCGCCCTCGACGGCGTCGACGTCCTCGTCAACGCGGCGGCGTACCGGACGAACCTGCTGGCCATGGACGCGGCGCTGGCCGCGCGCTGCGCCTACGTCGACCTCGGCGGGCTCTACCACACGACGCTGCGCCAGCTGCAGCGCGAGCTGGAGTTCGAGGAGGCCGGGCTCGTGGCGGTGCTCGGCGCCGGCGCCGCGCCCGGCAAGACGAACGTCATGGCGGCGCGCGCGGCGGACGGGCTCGACGAGGTGCTCGCCGTGCGCTGCGCGTCGGCCGGGCTCGACGAGCAGCCGCCGGGCGGCCTGTCGACGCCTTACGCGCTGCGCACGCTGCTGGACGAGGTCACGCTGCCGCCGGTGGTCTTCGAGCACGGCGAGACGCTCGACCTCGACCCGCTGGCCGACGGGGGCGTGGTCGCCTTCCCCGCGCCGATCGGTGAGCGCGCCTGCATCGTCACGCTGCACTCCGAGGTCGCCACGCTGCCGTTCAGCCTGGGCGCCGGGTCGTGCTCGTTCCGCCTGGGGCTGGAGGGCCGCGTGCTCGAGCGCCTGCGCGAGCTCGCCGCTGCGCCGCCGGACCAGCTCCCGGTACCCGCGCCGCCGTCGCCGCGGACGTGGTCGGCGCAGCGCGTCGACGTCCTCGGCCGGCGCGACGGCGAGCGCGTCGGCGTGACCGTCACCGCGCTCACGCCCCCGCACGACGGCTGGGCGCTGGGCGGCGGCGTCGTGTCGACCGCGTCGGTCGCCGCGGCGACCGTCCGGCTGCTCGCGCGCGGCCGGCTGCCGCTGACCGGCGTGCATCCGCCGGAGCGCGCGCTGGCCGCCGACGAGCTCCTCGCCGAGCTCGAGCGCGTGGGCACGGTGTTCCAGACGACCACGAGCGACAGCGAGGTCCCCACGACATGAGGGTTGGCGTCCCGACCGAGATCAAGGCCGACGAGTACCGCGTGGCGCTGACACCGGCCGGCGTGCGCGAGCTCGCCGACCGCGGTCACGACGTGATCGTCCAATCGGGCGCGGGGGAGGGCTCGGGCCTGGCCGACGCCCTCTACGCGTCCCAGGGCGCGCGCATCGCCCCCGACGCCGAGGCCGTGTTCGGCGAGGCCGAGCTGGTGGTCAAGGTCAAGGAGCCCCAGCCCGAGGAGGTCGCGCGCCTCGAGCCGCGGCACACGCTGTTCACCTACCTGCACCTCGCGCCCGATCCCGAGCTGACGCGCGGGCTCATGGAATCGGGCGCGACGTGCATCGCCTACGAGACCGTCGAGGACGAGCACGGCCGGCTGCCGCTGCTGGCCCCGATGAGCGAGGTGGCGGGCAAGATCGCCACGCAGGCCGGCGCCTTCATCCTCGAGAAGCCGCTGGGCGGCCGCGGGATCCTGCTCGGCGGCGTCCCCGGCGTGCCGTCGGCCAAGGTGATGATCATCGGCGGCGGCGTGGTCGGGATGAACGCGGCCTTCATCGCGATCGGCATGGAGGCCGACGTCACGGTCTTCGACCGCAACATCGAGCGCCTGCGCGAGCTCGACGTCGCGCTGCACGGGCGCGCCGACACGTGCTTCTCGACGACCCTGGCCATCGAGGAGCACCTCACCGAGGCCGACCTCGTCATCGGCGCGGTGCTCGTCCACGGCGCGCGCGCCCCGCGCGTCGTCACGCGCGAGCAGCTCGCGCTCATGAAACGCCACGCGGTCCTCGTCGACGTCTCGATCGACCAGGGCGGCTGCTTCGAGACCTCGCGCCCCACGACGCACTCCGACCCGACCTACCAGGTCGACGGCATCACCCACTACTGCGTGGCCAACATGCCCGGGGCGGTGCCGGTGACGTCGACCTACGCGCTGACCAACGCGACGATGCCCTACGTGCTCAAGCTCGCCGGCGAGGGCGTGCAGGCGGCGCTGCGCTCGGACCCCGGCTTCATGGCCGGCCTGAACGTCGCCGCCGGGCGCGTGACGTACGCGCCCGTCGCGAACGACCAGGGGCTCGACGTGCTCGCGCCCAAGGAGGCGCTCGAGGGCGTGCCGGCCGGCTGACCGGCAGGACCGGCGGGCACCGCGGCGAAGCGGACCATCACCACGAGGCGGCGCTGTCGCTGTGGCAGTACCTCGGCGCCTCGGACTTCTGGGACCGGACGCTGCAGAACTGGCAGTCGGAGTTCCTCGCCGTCGGCTCGTTCAGCGCCCTCACGATCTATCTGCGCGAGCGCGGATCGCCCGAGTCCAAGCCCGTGGGAGCCCCGCACGAGGCGACCGGCGTCGAGGGCTGAACCCCCGGCCACTGCTAGCATGCTCGCCCGCATGCCGACGACCTCGCAGCTGATCCGCAAGGGTCGCCATCCGAAGACCAAGAAGCTCGCGACGCCGGGCCTGAAGTCCGGCAAGGGCCGCAAGAAGAAGGTCGCCGCCCCGCAGCGGCGAGGTGTGTGCACGCGCGTGTACACGACCACGCCCAAGAAGCCGAACTCGGCGCTGCGGAAGGTCGCGCGCGTGCGGATCTCGGGCGGCATCGAGGTCACGGCGTACATCCCGGGCGAGGGCCACAACCTGCAGGAGCACTCCGTCGTGCTGGTGCGCGGCGGCCGCGTCAAGGACCTGCCGGGCGTGCGCTACAAGGTCGTCCGCGGCACCCTCGACGCCGCCGGCGTGAGCGACCGCAAGAAGGCTCGCTCGCAGTACGGCGTCAAGAAGAAGTAATGCCGCGCCGCGCCGCCGCCCAGATCCGGCAGATCGAGCCGGACCCCGTCCACCGGTCGCGCCTCGTCCAGCAGGTGATCAACAAGGTCATGCTGGACGGCAAGAAGTCGACCGCCGAGCGCATCGTCTACGACGCCCTGTCGATCATCGGCGAGCGCACGGGCAAGGACCCGATCGAGCAGCTCGAGGCCTCGGTCAAGGCACTCACGCCCGTCCTCGAGGTCCGCTCGCGCCGCGTCGGCGGCGCGACCTACCAGGTCCCGGTCGAGGTCCCGCAGCGCCGCGCGCGCACGCTCGCCGTGCGCTGGCTCGTCGAGTTCGCCCGCCAGCGGCGCGAGAAGACGATGGCCCAGCGGCTGGCCAACGAGCTGCTCGACGCGCAGTCGCAGCAGGGCGGCGCGTACAAGCGCAAGGACGACATCTACCGGATGGCGCAGGCCAACAAGGCCTTCGCGCATTACCGCTGGTAAATAAGTGGCGACGCAAGCCGCAACC
>DASXRF010000213.1:0-2891 GCA_036506755.1 Solirubrobacteraceae bacterium
GAGCTGGCCGTTGGGGTCGGCGTCGATCTCCAGGACACCGGCCTTCTCGACCGCCGGCTTGCCGCCGCCCGCCTGCTTGACCGCCTCGGCGAGCACGCCCGCGTCCTTGCCCGGCCGGGCCGCGACGGTGGCGACGTACGCGGCGACGTCGCCCGCGTTGACCCGCACCTTCTCCGAGCCGACTTTCAGCTCGGTGTCATCGCCCTTGAACAGCCCCGCGGGCATCTGCGTGCCGGTGCTGTGGTTCTTCAGCCGGGCCGGGTGCAGGATCTGGTCGTAGACGATCCCCTTGACGGTGCTGCGCTCCTGGCCGTCGGCGAGCGCCTGGCGGAAGGCGGCGTCGAGGTTGGGGCCGACCGTTCCCTTGGTGGCGGCGCGGGCCAGGGTGTGGCAGGAGCCGCACTTCTTCACGAACCCCTGCTTGCCGGCGACGAGGTTGTCGCTGCCGCTGACGGCCTGCTGGCCGCACCCGGCGGCGACCACGACCGCGGCGGTCGACGCGGCGAGGACGGGGATCGTGCGGCTCGTACGCATGGCGCCGCAACCTACACGTTCTCCCGGCGGTCAGCGCGGCTCGGGCAGGTCCTCCACGCGCCCCCGGGCGGCGGCCAGCACGCCCCGCGCGACGCCCGTCCAGGAGAAGCGTTCGCGCGCTGTGGCGACGAGCGACGCGCGGGTGCGCTCGCGCAGGGACTCGGGCGCGCGCAGCCACGCCACCAGGCGCTCGGCGATGGCCTCGACGGCACCGTCGTCGACGGGGAACGAGAGCAGCCCCTCGACAGCGGCGGGCGCAGGCCCGGCGAGCGCGCGCGAGACCTCGGCCATGCCCGAGTGGCCGGCGGAGACCGGGAGCGCGCCGCAGGCGGCGGCCTCGGCGGCGACCATGCCGAAGGCCTCGGGGAACGTGCTCGGCATGACCATCGCGTCGCAGGCGGGCAGCAGGTCGGCGAGCTCGTCGTGCTCGAGGCGCCCGCACCAGGCGACGCGGTCGGGCAGCAGGGCGGCGGCCGCGCGGTAGTCGTCGGAGGCGGCCGCCGGCGAGCGCAGGAACGCCAGCAGGTGGCGCAGCGGCGCGCGCGGGCCCCCCTCGAGCTCGCGGCCGGCCTCGGCGAGGGCGGCCGCGCGGTCCAGGTCGCCGGCGGCCAGCGCGGCCTGGAGCGACTCGAGCCCCTCGCGGTAGGCGCCGAAGCCGACGATCACCAGCCGGGCGGCGGGGACGCGCGCCAGTACGAGCGGCCAGGCCGCGACCAGGAGGTCGACGCCCTTGCTCACGATGAGCTTGCCGACGAAGGCGACGAGCCGGTCGCGACGCGGGTCGAGCGCGGCCAGCGCGCGCCCGGCGGCGGCGTGGTCGCGGGCGAAGGCGTCGTCCCGGGCGGCGGCGGGCGCGGCCGTAGCGGCGAGGCGCTCGGCCAGCGCGTGCATCCCGTCGGCCGCGGCGGCGGGGGCGCGCGGCGCGAACTGGTCGACGTCGACCCCGGGCGGCCCGAGCCGCGTGCGCGCGCGGACGTCGTCGCCGACCGTCGCCCACAGGCTCTCGGCGGTGTGGCGCGAGCCGACGAGGACGGCCCGCGCGTTCGCGAGGCCCTCGAGCGCGGGCTCGAGGAAGCGCTCGGGGTTCCGCTTGACGACGTACTCGAGCGCGCTGCCGTGGACCTTGACCGCGCACGGCACGCGCGCGCGGGCGAGGATCAGCGGGCCCATGACCAGGTGGTTGGCCAGCGCGGCGTCGGGCTCGACGCGCGCGGCGACGTCCTTCACGGCCGCGACGTTGCGCTCGACGTAGGCGGCGATCTCGTCGTCGGTGCAGTCGGGCAGCGGCTTGGCGTCGAAGCCCTCGTAGCGGTCGGCGACATAGACCGGCAGCAGGCGGCCGATCGGCGGGCGGTAGACGGTGGCCTGGACGGGCTCGCGGATGACCTCGGTCGAGAGCTCTCCGTCGTCCCAGGTGGCGACCGCGTCGACCCATGGCAGGTCCTGCGGCTCGGCGTCCTGGCAGAGCAGGTGCACCTCGTGGCCCTCGCCGCGCAGCGCCTCGGCGAGCTTGGCGTTGTAGACGTTGGAGCCGGTGCCGCGCAGCAGGTAGCCGTGGAAGATCAGGACGCGCACGGTCGGCTATGGTCCCAGGCCGATGCGACGTCAGCGTTACCGCCTGCGCGCCCCCTCGACGGGTCGCGAGATCATCATCGAGGCCGAGCCGGGCGAGATCTACGTCGACCGCGAGACCGGCGAGCCGCTCGAGATCGTCGGCCAGGTGCTGCCCATGCCGCCCAACGCGTCGAACCTGCCGTGGGCGGTCGAGCACCTGCGCTTCTGCGACTGGTGCGATCAGCTCGCGCCGATCGACCTCAACGACTGCCCGACCTGCGGGCGTCGCATGGCGCCCATCGAGCGCCCCGCCGCGTAGCGACCCCGGCAGTGGCGCCGCGTGAGCCGCACCGCTCGGTGCCGGGGACGCCCGCCCTCGCACGGCGTCCCGGCGCGTCCGACCGCCGGCGCGGCTAGCCTTCCTGCCGATGATGTCCCGCGCGCGCCCGCTCGCCGTCTTCGTCGCGCTGTTCGCCCTCGGCCTGGGCGTCGGGGCCTGCGGCGGATCGAAGGTCTCGATCCCCGTGCCCCGCTCGACGCCCGAGCTGACCGTCCCCGAGGGCTCCACGGCGTCCAGCGGCTCCGGCGCGTCGACGTCCCAGACCTCGCCGACCTCGACGACCACGACCGGCGCCACCGGAGCGGCCGGCGCCTCTGGCGGCACCGCCGCGCCGACGCCCAGCACCGGGGGCGGCGCGGCGGCCCAGCCCGCGGCACCGCAGACCGGCGGCGGGGCGACCGGTGGCGGCACCGGCGGCGGCACCGCGCCCCAGCAGGGCGGCGGCACCGCGCCCCAGCAGGGC
>DASXRF010000214.1:0-1721 GCA_036506755.1 Solirubrobacteraceae bacterium
TCCAGACGCGCTCGCCGTCGCACAGCGCGTCGACGTCGACCTCGATCGCGTTCTCGAGGAAGCGGTCGAGGTAGATCTCGCCGGCCGGCCGGGTGCGCTGCAGGTAGTCGGCGAGGTCGTCGAGCGAGTACGCGATCTCCATCGCGCGCCCGCCGAGCACGTAGGACGGGCGCACGAGCAGCGGGAAGCCGACGCCGGGCGCCTGGGCCAGCGCCTCGTCGATCGAGTGCGCGGTGGCGTACGGCGGCGCCCGGTAGCCCAGCTCGGCGAGCAGCGCGCCGAAGCGGCCGCGGTCCTCGGCGGCGTCGATGGCCTCGACGCTCGTCCCGAGGATCGGCACGCCGGCGTCGCGCAGGCCGGCGGCCAGCTTGAGCGGGGTCTGGCCGCCGAACTGGACGATCACGCCGTCCGGGCGCTCGACGTCGACCACGCCGAGCACGTCCTCCAGCGTCAGCGGCTCGAAGTAGAGCCGGTCGGAGGTGTCGTAGTCGGTCGAGACGGTCTCGGGGTTGCAGTTGACCATGACCGCGTCGCGGCCCTTCTCGCGGACCGTCATCGCCGCGTGCACGCAGCAGTAGTCGAACTCGATCCCCTGGCCGATCCGGTTGGGGCCGCTGCCCAGGATGACCACGGACGGGCGCTCGCCGCGCTCGACCTCGTCGGCGCGGGTGCGCTCCCAGCCCGAGTAGTAGTAGGGCGTCTGGGCGGGGAACTCCGCCGCGCACGTGTCGACCGACTTGAAGGTGCGCTCGCCGGCGAAGACGCGCTCGGGCGCGCAGGCGGCCTCGCGCAGCTCGGCGCAGAACCACGGGTCGATGCCCGTCCGCCCCCGCACCTCGTCGCAGCCCACGCCGCGCCGGAGCACCTCGAGCAGCACGTCGTAGCGATCCCACTCCGGCCGCTCGAGGCGCGCGAGCAGCTGCTCGGTGGACCCCGACAGGTCGGGCGTCGCGTCGAGCTCGCGCGAGCGCATCGCCTTGAGGAACGCCTGGCCGAAGGTGCGCCCGATGGCCATCGCCTCCCCCACGCTCTTCATGTGCGTCGAGAGCGTCGGGTCGACGCCGGCGAACTTCTCGAAGGCGAAGCGCGGCCACTTGACGACGCAGTAGTCGATCGTCGGCTCGAAGCTCGCCGGGGTGAAGCGCGTGATGTCGTTCTCGATCTCCTCGAGCGAGTAGCCGACGGCCAGGCGCGCGGCGATCTTGGCGATCGGGAAGCCCGTGGCCTTGGAGGCCAGCGCGCTGGAGCGCGAGACGCGCGGGTTCATCTCGATGACGAGGACCTCGTCGGTGTGCGGGTTGACCGCGAACTGCACGTTGGAGCCGCCGGTCTCGACGCCGACCGCGCGGATGACGGCGATCGCCTGGTCGCGCAGGGTCTGGTACTGGCGGTCGGTGAGCGTCTGCTGCGGCGCGACGGTGACGCTGTCGCCCGTGTGCACGCCCATCGGGTCGACGTTCTCGATCGAGCAGATGACCACGACGTTGTCGTTGCAGTCGCGCATGACCTCGAGCTCGAACTCGCCCCACCCGAGCACCGACTGGTCGAGCAGGACCTGGTCGATCGGCGAGGCGTCCAGACCGCGGCGGGCGATCAGCGCGAGCTCCTCGCGCGTGCGCGCGATGCCGCCGCCCTGGCCGCCGAGCGTGAAGGCGGGGCGCACGACGATCGGCAGGCCGATCTCGCCGGCGGCCGCGAGCGCCTCCTCGACCGTGTGCGCG
>DASXRF010000215.1:0-4079 GCA_036506755.1 Solirubrobacteraceae bacterium
GGAAGCGCGCGCACGTCGGCGTTGTGCACGCGGATCAGCTCGACCGCGCTGCGCAGGTCGGCCTCGGCGGCCGCGACGTCTCCTCGCTGGTGGGCAAGCCGCCCACGGAAGGCCGTCCCGAGCATGATCGCAAGCAGATCGCGGCGCTCGCGGGCGTCGTGGAGGGCGACGACGATGGTGCGCCCCGCCTCGTCGAGCTCGTCGGCGAAGAGCAGCACCCACAGCGCCCCGTACGGCGCGGGCGAGTCGGGCTGCTCGACGAAGATGCGCCCGTCCTCCAGGCCGCGGCGCGCCAGGTCGACGGCCGCGCGCTCGGCGCCCAGCGCGGCGGCGTAGGCCTCCATCGCGTAGTACAGCCGCTCGCCGGGGCTGGCGGGCTCGACGCGCGCGCCGTAGGCGGCCATCCGCGCGCGCGCCTTCGACAGTGGCGTCTGGTCGGAGGCGATGTGCTGGGCCGCCAGGCGCATCGCCAGGTCGTGGTCGCCCGCCCGCGCCGCCGCCGCGGCGGCCTGCTCGAGCAGCCGCGCGCCCTCGCGCCGCCGACCGCCGGCGTACAGCCAGATGCCGAGCTCGGCCGCGACGGCGGTCGAGGCGGCCGGGTCGGCGAGCATCTTGCCGACGAGGTCGAAGCCGATGTCGTCGAAGGCCGCGGGGTCGGTGGCGCGCAGCCCGGCGGTGACGAGCATGCGCGCGAGCTCGTCGCGGTCGCCCCGCCCTTCGCGAAGCGCCCGCTTGAGGTAGGTCACCGCGGACTCGGGCGCGGCCCGGTCGAGCGCGCGGCGCGCCGCGCGCCGGAGCGTGCCGACCACGGCCTCGCTGTCACCCGGATCGGTGGCCACGAGGTGCACGGCGATGCGCTCGGGCTCGGCTTGCTCGGCGCGCAGGAGCTCGGCGGCGCGCGCGTGGCACGCCGCCCGCCAGGCGGCGGGCGTGTCGTCGTAGACCGCGGCGCGCAGCAGGGGATGGGCGAAGCGCAGCGGGCGGCCGGGCTCGAGCACGCCGGCCGCGACGAGCGCGTCGGCGGCCTCCGCCGCCGCGTCGTGCGCCAGCTCGGCCAGCGCGGCCGCCAGGCGCACCTCGGCGCCGTCGCCGAGCACGGCCAGCGCCTGCGCGAGCCGCCGGGCGGGCTCGGGCGCGCGCGCCAGCCGGACGAGCACGGCATGGGCGATCGTCGCCGGCACGACGTCGCGGACGTGCGCGGCCTCCTCGGCGGCGCCGGACGCGCCGTCGGCGGCGAGCTGGGCGAGCAGCTCGTGGACGAGGAAGGGGTTGCCGCCCGTCGCGTGCGCGATCGCGGCGCAGTACTCGTCCGACGCGGCGGCCGACAGCGCGGCGCGGACGAGCTCGGCCACCGCGGCGTCGCTCAGCGTCCGCGGCCGCAGGAGCCGGGCGGCGGGGTCGGCCGCGAGCCGGGCGAGCGCGGCGTCGCGTCCGGCCGGGCGCGTCGCCACGACGAGCAGCACCGGCAGGTCCTCGAGCCGCGGCGCGAGGAAGCTCAGGAAGCGCAGCGACGCCTGATCGCACCAGTGCGCGTCGTCGACCGCGACCAGGGTGGGGGCGGCCTCGGTGAGGTTGAAGACCAGCCAGTAGAGGCCGTTGAGCGTGGCGAAGGAGGGGTCGGCCGAGCCCTCGCCGCTCGCGGTGTCCGGCGGGAGGCCGACGACCGTCGCCGCCGACGCGGCTGCCCCGCCGAGCAGCTCGCGGCGGGACGGCTCGTCGGTGCCGGCCAGCGCGGGCTCGAGCAGCTGGCGCACGACCGCGAACGGGAAGTCGCCCTCGAGCTCCGAGGCCCGCGCGGCCAGGACGCGCATCCCCGCCCGCGCCGCGCGCTCGCGCGTCTCGCGCAGCAGGCGCGTCTTGCCGATCCCGGCCGGGCCCTCGACGACCACGAGGCGCCCGCGGCCGCGCTCGGCGTCGCGCGCGCCGGCGACCAGCTCGTCGTGCTCGGCCTCGCGCTCGAGGAGGGTCGGTCGGGCAACGGTCGCCATGGCCGCAAGCCTCGCACGGAGGGCCACTTCAGGGTGCGACTTCAGGGTCGTCCCCGGTGGCCGTCGCGCTCGCGGGCCGCGAGCATCGCCGCCGAACGTGGCGGCACGACCTGATCGGGGAGGCGGCGGCGAGGCCGCGGGCTGGCTGAGCGTCCCCAGCGACTGGATCAAGTCGGTCGGGGCGATCGCCAGGTTCTCGGGCCGGATCGGCGGCTACATCGTCACCGGACGCGTCCTGCGCTTCTTCGGCGAGACGCTGCGCCAGTGCGGCATCCTCATCGTCTCCTCGACGATCGTCATCTGGGGCCTGGTCTTCATCACCGGCCTGGAATGCGGCATCGAGGGCGCCTACCTGCTGCGCGCCCAGGGCGCCCCGCCGTATGCGGGCGTCTTCTCCGCCTGGTGCGATCTGCGCGAGCTCATCCCCTACGCGTTCGGCTACATGATGGCCGCCAAGGTGGGCACGGGCATCGTGGCCGAGATCGGCTCGATGCGGATCAGCGACGAGATCGACGCGCTGGAGGTCATGGGCATCGACTCCGTCCTGTTCCTGTGCGCCACGCGCCTGCTGGCCGCGTGGATGGTCCTGCCCTTCATGTACATGGCCGGGGTGGGCGCCGGCTTCGCCGCCAGCTACCTCGCCGTCGTCAAGCAGATCGGCGACGTCTCGTCGGGCGGCTACTTCCTGATCTTCTGGATGTTCCAGAACCCGCCCGACCTGGTGTACAGCGTGACGAAGGGCATGGTGATGGCCACGGCGATCGTGCTCGTCGGCTGCTACTACGGCTACCACGCCGGCGGCGGGCCGGTCGGCGTGGGCACGGCGACGGCCAAGTCGATGGTGCTCAACATCGTGCTCGTGCACCTCATCGGGATGCTCGGCACGCAGGTCTTCTGGGGGGCGAACCCCCGGGCGCCGATCGGAGGATGACCGGCAGGTAGCCTCCGCCCATGGCGCCGACCGACCGGCCGTCGCTGGGCGAGCTGATCCGCCGCCAGCGCGAGCTCAACGAGCTCTCGCTGCGCCAGCTGGCGCGCATCGTCGGGATCTCGAACCCGTACCTCTCGCAGATCGAGCGTGGGTTGCGCGAGCCCTCCGACAACGTGCTCGAAGGGATCGCCCGGTCGCTCAAGCTGCCGGTCGACGACCTCTACGAGCGGATGGGCGTCGCGCAGGACGACGTCGCCGGCGACGAGGCCGCCGTGATCAGCGCCATCCGCGAGGACCCGCAGCTGACCGCGCGCCAGCGCCAGGCGCTCATCGAGGTCTACGAGGCCTTCGTCGCCACCGGCGCGAGGCAGCGCCGGCGCCGGCGGCGGACGGAAGGCTGAGGGCGGCGTTCGTCAGCCGACGATCTTGCGGGCGGCACGCAGGTAGGCGCCGGAGACCTCGCGCGTGACGCCGGCCTGGGTGCGGCCGAGGCTGACGAGCAGGCCGGTGCCGCTCGCCTTGCCGAGCTCCTCCTGGAAGTCGGCGACGCGCTTCCACGTCTTCTCGACGGTGTCGAGGTACTGGCGGCCCGCGTCGCGGGCGGCTCCGACGACGGAGCGGTTCTTGCTTGGCGTGGTCTTGGTGGACTTGGCCTGGGCGGCCATGGCTGCCTCCTGGGATGGACGATCTGCGTACTGCTAGCTCAGGTTATCAGCTAGCGCTAGCTCCACACTATAGCTAGCAGCTAGCAAAAGGTTGCGCGCGCTCGACGCTCGGCGTGAGAATGGGCGGACCGCCGCCCGGGCCGAGAGGGGAGCCGCATGAAGTTCTTCATGTTCCACCTGATGCCGTACCGCGACCTCCCCGACGACTTCGAGGAGCACCACGACTCGGCGTGGGTGTGGGTGCCCAACGAGCTCTACGACCCGTCGACCGGCGCGGGCTACTACCGCGAGTACCTCGACCAGCTCGCCTACGCCGAGGAGCTGGGCTTCGACGGCGTCTGCGTCAACGAGCATCACCAGAACGCCTACGGGCTGATGCCGAGCCCGAACCTGATCGCCGCCGCGCTCACCCAGCGCACGAGCCGCGTGAGGATCGCCATCGTCGGCAACGCGCTGCCGCTCTACGACCCGCCCACGCGCGTCGCCGAGGAGATC
>DASXRF010000216.1:0-4586 GCA_036506755.1 Solirubrobacteraceae bacterium
GCGATCGCCATCGTCGTCGTGCCGGCGACGTGCGCGTAGAGGACGGCGTCCTCGGCCGCGCGGTCGTGGAGCGCGCGGATGAGCGCGAAGGCCGAGAGGTCCAGGCCGGCGGGGCGCAGCCCCGCGCGGCGCAGGGCGTCGAGCAGGCGCTCGACGGACTCGCGGTCGGTCGCCGCGACGACGACGCGCATGCGCGGGCCGTCGGGCGTGTCGACGAGGCCGAGGACCTGGTGGTCGGTGACCGCCTGGTCGAGCGGCATCGCGATGTGATCGGGCGCGTGCATCTGCACGGCGGCGGCGATCTCGGCGTGGCGCTCGAGCGGGGGAAGATCGATGGTGCGCATGATCGTGCGCTGGTTGGCGACCCCGACGCGCACGCGCTTGGGGAGCCGGTGCTCGGTGAACATGCGCTTGAGCGCGTGGCCGAGCGCCTCCGGATCGATCACCTCGCCGTCGCGGACGGCGCCGAGGGGAAGGTCGACGGCGGCGGCGCGCTGCACGACGAGGCCGTCCTCGAGGCGGGCGACGGCCGCGATGGCCTCGCTCTGCTCCAGGTGCAGGCCGCAGACGGGCGCGCTGTGCTTGCTGCGGGTCGGCTTGCGGAGGCTGGGGAACATGTCCAAGTGGGAGAAGAGGGTGAAGACGGGCGGCCCGCGTCGCGGGCCGCCCGTATCCGAAGGGTGGTCAGGCGCCTACCAGGTGCCCGACGTGTCGGTGGAGTTGGCGAACTTGCAGCCGCCGGCGTTGTCCGACGCCGCGGCGCGGGTGCAGGTGCGGCTGACTGCGCCGCCCGACGCCTTGACGATCTTGAAGTGACGGCTGCCCGTCGACACGACGTCGACCGTGTAGCTGTCGGTGCCCGGCGTGACGGTGACCTGGCCCTGGCCGGCGCCGTTGTCCGGCACCTGGGTCTCGATCGCCTTCAGCGCGAGGACGCAGGCCGACGAGTCGGCGCCGCAGGTGTAGTTCTGGTTGTCGGTGTACCAGGTCTCCAGCGCGGTCTGCGTGGTACGAGCGTCGGCCTTGGCCCGCGAGTCCTCGCCCTTGCCCTTCTGGTTGAGGAAGGACGGGATGGCGATGGCGGCCAGGATCCCGATGATCAGGATCACGACCAGAAGCTCGATGAGCGTGAAGCCCTCCTCGCCCTTAAGGCGATTGCGAAGGGTGTTGAGCACGGTGGGGTCCTCCTCCAATGAGGTGGTCGGTTCAAGTGACCTGGACCGGCCCCGTGCCGCTCCGGTCAACTTCTCTTGTGGCCCTCTGATCGGCCGGGGCCGGGCGACATGGGAATCGAGCGCGCGCCGTCTGGACGCCTGTATGAGGTCACCAGGAGCCGGTGGTGTCGCCGCCGCTCACGCGGCAGCCCCCCGCCGACGGCGCGCCGTTGAGCGCGCAGCCGCGGCTCCGGCGCCCCGGCCGGCGGGCGATCCAGAAGCTGCGGTGGTCACCGCCGATGGTCGTGACGCGGAATGCGTCGTCGTCGGCCTGGCCGCTGCCGTCCTCGCCTTCGACGGTCACGCCGCCGGCAGGCACCGAGCTGTCGATGCCGTGTAGCGCGCCGGCGCACTGGGCGCTCGTTCCGCAGGCGAAGGAGTCGTCGTGGTCGGTCCGGTAGACCTCCATCGCCGTCTCCGCCGTGCGGGCGTCGACCTTGGCGGTCGCGTCGGTCGCCTTGGCGCGCTGGCCGAGGAAGGCCGGAAGCGCGAGGGCGGCCAGCAGGCCGATGATGACCATCACCATCAGGATCTCGATCAGCGTGAAGCCGTCGGATCCGGCGAGGCGATTGGCGTTGCGCGGGCTCATGTCGCTCAGAGGCGCAGCCGCGGCGGCGCCTGTCGCTAGATCGGGCGCCCGGCGGCGAGGGCAGAGCCGGAGGGCGCCGGCGTGGACGCACGTCGCACGAGGCGTGGCGCGCCGTAAAGCCGCTCGGCGAGCAGCGCCGCCAGCGGGACCGCCCAGGCGAGGTAGATCGCCGAGAGCTCGTCCGGCGTGACGTGGTAGCGCAGCCAGTAGATCGAGAAGTACGCCGCCACGGAGAGCGCGAGGGCGAGGACCGGCGCCCGGCGGCGGTCGAGCGTCTCCCACGCCGTCAGCGCGAAGACGACGCCCAGCGCGTAGTAGTCCGTGTTCCAGGTGTCGAGCAGGCACCGCACGTGCAGCACGAGCGCGAGCAGGAGCAGCTCGTCGCCCGGCGCGCGGCGCCCGGCGCGCCGCCACCACCACAGCGCGGTCAGCGCGAAGGCGGCGATGACGACCAGCGGGTGCGAGACGGTGTCGATCCACGCCGGCGCGGCGCGGTAGCCGACCTTGACCTGGTTGTCCAGGCCGCGCACGACGCCGTCGGGGTCGCCCAGCCACCACCACGCCTGCCACGGCTGGAAGATCGCGCCGGTGTGCGCGAGGCCGCCGGTCGTCGCGCGGAACGTGGTCGCCGCGCCCAGCGCGATCGGCGCGACGAGCGCCGCGGCGACGAGCGCCGCGACGAGCGCCGCCCGCACGCGCCGGCCCGGGAGAGCGGCGAGCACCGGCCCGGCGGCGATCAGCGCCCACGGCTTGCAGCCGACCGCCACGCCGAGGAACAGCGCCGCCCACCAGCCGCGGCCGCCGCGGGCGGCGAGGACGGCGGCGACGCACAGCGTCGCGACGAGCAGCTCCTCGGGATGGCCGATGTCCAGAGCGCGAAGCGTGAGCGGGCCGGCGACGACGAGCCCAAGCGCGGTGCCGCGCGCCAGCGCTCCCACGCCGAGCCCGCGCAGCCGGGCCACGAGCCAGAGGGCGAAGAGCGCCGCGGCGATCAGGCACGGCAGGCTCACCGCGCGGAAGATCGCCAGCTCGCCGCCGCCCCAGACGTTCGGCAGCAGCGCGAACGGCGCGCGGAGCACCATCGACCCGCCGTAGGCCGGGCACAGCTCCAGGAACCGCCCGACGTGGCCCTCGGCGAGCGCCTTGAACGCGCGCGAGGCCTCGTCGTCGTAGTCGGTCCAGGCGAAGCCGATGAGGCCCAGCCAGCACATGACGGCCACGCCCACGGCCGCGCCGAGCGCGGCCGGGACGTGGGGGCGCAGGGCGCCGGCGGCCGCCCTCACTGGATCGTGTCGTAGACCTTGAACATCGGCAGGTACATCGAGATGACGACGAACCCGACGATGGCGCCGATGACGACGATCATCACCGGCTCGAGGATGGAGGTCAGCGCCTTGACCGCCGCCTCGACCTCGTCCTCGTAGAAGTCGGCGACCTTGGCGAGCGTGTGCTCGAGGCCGCCCGTCTCCTCGCCGACGCCGACCATGTGGTGCACGAGCGCGGGGAAGACGGGCTCGCGCTGCAGCGCGGCCTGGATCGTGCCGCCCGAGGCGACCGAGGCGCGCACGCTCTCCATCGCCCGCTCGACGACGATGTTGCCCGACGTGCGACCGGTGACGGTGATCGCCTCGAGCATCGGGACGCCCGCGGTGACCAGCGACGACAGCGTCCGCGACCAGCGCGCGAGCGCGATCTTCTGGACGATCTCGCCGATGCGCATCGGCACGCGGAGCCTGAAGCGGTCCCACGCCGCGCGGCCGGCGGCGCTGCGCTTCCAGCGCACGAACCCGAAGACGATCCCCGCGGCCCCGCCGAACAGCAGGTACGGGTAGTGGCGCACGATGTCGCTGAGGCCGAGCGTGAAGCGCGTCAGGCCGGGCAGCTGCGCCCCGTTCTCCGTGAACACCTTCGCGAAGACCGGGACGATGAACCCGATCATCGCCAGCAGGACGATCATGGCGAACGACAGGACGACGGCCGGGTAGACCATCGCGCTGCGCACCTGGCGGCGCAGCTTCTCCTCGGACTCCAGGTGTTCGGCGACGCGCATGAGCGTCGTCTCGAGGAAGCCGCCGGTCTCGCCGGCGCGCACCATGGCGACATACAGGACGCTGAAGACCTTGGGGTGGCGCTCGAGCGCCTCGGAGAACGAGCTGCCGGACTCCACGTCCGTGCGCACGGCGACGAGCGCCTGCTTGAGCTTCTTCGACTCGGTCTGCTCCTCGAGCACCCGCAGCGCGCGCAGCAGCGTCAGGCCGGCCGACACCATCGTGGCCAGCTGGCGCGTCATGACCATCAGGTCGTGGGCCTTGATGCGCCCGAACCGGTCGAAGTCGATCTCCAGCGGCTTGCGCTTGGGCTCGACGCCGAGGATCGTCAGCCCGCGCGAGCGCAGCTGCTCGGTGACCGCGTCGAGCGACGGGCCCGCGAGCTCGCCGCGGACGGGGGCGCCGAGCGCGTCGACCGCGCGGAAGGACCAGACGGCGGCGCTCACCGGACCACCGCCGTGTGGCCGTTCGTGCCGTTCGCCATGCCGTTCACGGGCGCGACGCCGCCGCCGAGCAGGCGGCCGAGCTCCTCGGCGTGGCCCGCGCGGGCCAGCGCCAGCTCGCGGGTGATCTTGCCGCGGCGCACGAGGTCGGCCAGCGCGCTGTCCATCGTCTGCATGCCGTGCGCGACGCCGGTCTGGATCGCCGAGTAGATCTGGTGGGTCTTGCCCTCGCGGATCAGGTTCCGCACCGCCGGGGTCGGCACCAGAACCTCGCTGGCGACCACCCGGCCGG
>DASXRF010000217.1:0-4414 GCA_036506755.1 Solirubrobacteraceae bacterium
CGATCCGCGACGTGCTCGCCCGCGAGATCCTCGACCCGCTCGACTTCCGGTGGACGAACTTCGGCGTCGCGCCCGGCGACGTCGACGCGGTCGGCCTCAGCTACCTGACCGGCGCGCCTGTCGTGCCGCCGCTGTCGACCCTGCTCGAGCGCGCGCTGGGCGTCGGCGTGCGCGAGGTCGTCGAGCTCTCCGCCGACCCGCGCTTCCTGCGCGCGATCGTCCCCGCGGCCAACGTGGTCACGTCCGGCGCCGAGCTCGCGCGCTTCTTCGACCTGCTCGGCCAGGGCGGGGAGCTCGACGGCTTCCGCGCGCTCGAGACGCGCACCGTGCGCCGCGCCCTGGCCGAGCAGTCGTGGCTCGAGCTCGACCTCACGCTCGGCGTGCCGCTGCGCTACAGCCTCGGCTTCATGCTCGGCGCCCAGCGCATCAGCCTCTACGGGCCCGACACCGAGCACGCCTTCGGCCACCTCGGCTTCACCAACATCATCGGCTGGGCGGACCCTGAGCGCGCGCTCGCCGGCGGGCTGGTGACCAGCGGCAAGCCGGTCCTCTACCCCGAGCTCATCGACCTCTGGATGCTCATGCGGACGATCGGCCGCGAGGTGCCCAAGGCCGCCCGCTCGCCGCTGTCGCTGCTCTGACCGGGGTCAGAGCTCTCCGAGCGCCAGCGCCTCGTCGACGTGGGCGTCGGCGGCGCGGCGCCCGGCCTCGACCATGCCGTCGAGCCGGGCGAAGTCGAGCAGCCCGGCCGGGCCGACGTCGGGGGCGATGACGAGCTGCGCGCGGGCGCGGTGCGCGCCCGCCGCGCGCACGCTGGAGAGCATCGCGCTGCGCGCGAGCACCTCGGTGATGCTCGGCGGCTGCACGGCGCGGCGGCCGCGGTCGAGCCGCCGGTCCATCGCGTCGACGCCGATGACCGGGCCCTCCCCGACCGCGGCCATGACGTCGATCGGCAGGTTGTTGAGCACGCCACCGTCGACGAGCAGGCGGCCTTCGCGCGCGAGCGGCGGCACCAGGCCGGGCAGCCGCATGCTCGCGCCGACTGCCTCCGCGAGCGGCCCGCGCCGGTGCACGAGCGGCTCGGCGGCGAGCAGGTCGGCGCTGACGCCGAACCAGTCGAGCGGGGCCTCCTCGGCGAGCCGCTCGCCGAAGACGCGCGCGAGCATGGCGCGGGCGCGCTCGCCGCGGATGAGCGAGCGGCGCGGGACGGTGTAGTCGTTGAGCGGGTGGCGGTCCACCCACTCGCGCCGGCAGGTGGCGATCGCGTCGTCGATCGTCATGCCGGTGGCCAGCAGGGCCGAGATGTAGGCGCCCATGCTCGTGCCGCCGAGGCGGTCGACGACCACGCCCGCCTGGCCGAGGCGCTCGAGGACGCCGAGGTGGGCGAAGGCGCGCGCCCCGCCGCCGGACAGCACCACGCCCAGCGAGCGGCCGAGCACGCGGCGCACCGCGCGCCGCACGCCGTCGACCAGGCGGCCGTCGCGGGCGTCGACGAGGTGGTGCGCCCGCGGGTGCAGGGCGTCGAGCCAGGTGGCGACGGTGGCCGGCGCGCGGGCGTCGCGGACGAGCAGCACGTCGCACCCGTCGCCGGGCGCAGCGGTCCGCGGCGGCGGGGCCGCGCCGGCCGGCGCGACGGCCACCAGGCGGTCGGCCTGGCGCGCGCAGAACTCCCGCCAGGCGGCCGGCGCCCGGTGCGAGCAGACGAGCAGCACGAGGTCGTGCGCGCTCTCCAGGCTGTCGAGCGCGCGCCCGTAGCCGCTCGCCGCGTCGCCCTCCGGCGCGGGGGGCTCGCCCACCAGCGCGGTGGCGCCGAACCGGGCCGCCGCGCGCTCCGTCTCCGTCACGACGCGCTCCCACGCGTCCAGCTCGCCCAGCGACAGCAGGGTCACGACGCGCGGCCGCGGGGAGGCCGTGACCGGCGCGCCCGGCTGCTGGAGCAGCCGGCCGAGCGCCTCGAGCAGCCCGAGCGCGAACGTCCGGTCCGCGAGCAGGCGGGTGAACGCGTCGCGGTCGATGGCCAGCAGCTCGCTGTCGCGCAGCGCGCGCACCGACGCCGCGCGCGGCGCTCCCGTGAGCAGGGCGAGCTCGCCCAGCGTGTCGCCGCGGCGCAGGTCGCCGACGCGCCGCACCGGCGGCGGGCGCTCGGCGAGGACCTCCAGGCGCCCGCTGCAGACCGTGTACGCGGCGTCGCCCGGGTCGCCCTGGCGCATCAGCCACGCGCCGGCGGGCAGCAGCACCGGCCGGGCCCGTGCGGCCACCTCGTCGAGCAGCGCCGCCGGCAGCCGCGCGAACAGCGTCGCGCCGCCGAGAGCGTCCCGGGCGGCGGGAGGGGTCAGACCCCTCTGGGCGCGGACGTCGCCGCCGGTCATCGGTCCGTAGGGGTCTGACCCCTGGCGCACCGCTTCCCCATCAGTAGACGTAGTTGCGCAGCGCGGCGGGGCGGTGGATCGTGATCTGCCGCCGGCCGCACGTCAGCACGCCCGCGCGCTCGAGCTGGGCCAGGAAGCGGCTGACGGTCTCGCGCGAGGTCCCGGCGATGTCGGCGAGCGCGGCGTGGGTGAGCGACACGACCGCGTCGGCCTCCTCGCCGCGCGCCTCGGTCATGAGCGCCTCGGCGATGCGCCCGGGGACGTTGCGGAACGAGCGCTGGGCGACCTGGTCGTCGGCGGCGCGGAGCCGAGCGGCCAGCTCGTCGAGCATGGCCATCGCGATGACGGGGCGGCTCATCAGCAGCCGCCGCATGTCGCCGGCGAGCACGGCGAGCGCGGAGGTGTCCTCCACCGCCTCGACCGTCGCCGAGCGCCGGGCGCTGCCCAACATCGCCATCTCGCCGAGCAGGGCGGGCGGGCGCAGCTGTGCGAGCGCGATCGTGCGCCCGTCGGAGTGCGTCCGCGTGACCCGCACGGAGCCCGTCCGCAGCACGAAGCACGTGTCGCCGAGGTCGCCCTCGCGGAAGATCACCTCGCCGGCGGCGTAGCGCCGCGGAACGGTGAGGCTGGCCAGGCCGGCGAGGTCGGCGCGGTCCAGCCGCGAGAAGGGCGGCGTGCGGCCGAGCAGGTCGACTGCGGCCGCGTCGACGGTCGGACCCGCGGCCTCGACGGCCGGGCGCACGATCGTCGCCGCGGCGCCGGGCTCGATGGTCCCCGAGTGCTCGCCCTCCTCGCGCGCGACGAACAGCAGCTCGGTGGAGCCGCAGCGCACGATGTCGCCGTCGGAGAGCCGCACGTGGCCGTGCACGCGCTCGCCGTTGACGAACGTGCCGTTGCGCGACAGCCCGTCGTCGACGACGGTCCACTCCAGGCCGTAGCGCTCGAGCGCGGCGTGGACGCGCGAGGCCTCGGGGTCCCACTCCAACCAGATGTCGGTCGCCGAGCCGCGGCCGATCGTCAGGCGCTGGTTGTCGCCTTCCAGGGATACAACCTGCTCTTGGCCGCTGCCGTTCCGGAAGACGAGGAACGGGGCGTGGGCGATCGCACCAGCCATCCGGGCTGACCTCCAAGTCGATCGCCACCGAACCTACCCGCGAACCGGATGTTCGCGCAAGCGGGACGGGCCTCGCCATGCACCGGTCTCTGGACAAGCCCACGCGAGGCGAAGAGACTCGGCAGCACGCCGACCGCGAGCGCCCCAGACCAGATCCCGCCGCTCGGCGGCGTGCCGCCGGCGCTGGCGGGTGGCCGCTACGTGATCACCGGCTTCCTCGGCGAGGGGGCGCGCAAGCGCGTCTACCTGGCGCACGACACCCGCCTCGATCGCGACGTCGCGGTGGCGGTCATCCCGTCGGTGGGCTCCGACGAGGCCGCCCGCGAGCGCATCCACCAGGAGGCGCGGGCGATGGCGCGCCTGGGCAGTCACCCCGACATCGTCACCGTGCACGACTTCGGGGAGGAGGGCGACGTCGCCTACATCGTCTCCGAGTTCATGTCGCAGGGCTCGGTGGCCGACCTGCTGACCGCCGCGCACGGGTCGGGCCTGGACGCCGATCACGTGGTCCGCCTCGCCACCCAGGTGGCCGCCGCGCTCGCCCACGCCCACCGCGCGGGCCTGGTGCATCGCGACGTCAAGCCGGCCAACGTCTTCCTCAACGAGGACGGCGACGCGCGGCTGGGCGACTTCGGCGTGGCGCTCGCCCTCGACCGCCCGCGGCTGACCAGCGAGGGCCGGATGGTCGGGACCGTCGACTACATGTCGCCCGAGCAGGCGCTCGGGCGCCCGGTCGACGAGCGCAGCGACCTGTACTCGCTCGGCGCGATGCTCTACGAGATGGTCTGCGGCCGCCCGCCGTTCCGCGGCGACGACGTCGTCGCGGTGGTCTCGCAGCACATCAACAGCCCGCCCGTCGCGCCGTCCTGGCACCGGACCGACGTGCCGGCCGCGCTCGAGCAGCTGGTCCTGGCGCTGCTGGCCAAGGCGC
>DASXRF010000218.1:0-4286 GCA_036506755.1 Solirubrobacteraceae bacterium
GGCCGGGTCGCGCTCAACGGCGCCCGCCAGTCGACGCGCGCCATCGTCGCCACGTTCCGCCGGCGCGGTTTCCTGGACTTCCTCTGGTACACGAAGTACGAGACGACCGACCCGCAGATCGCCTACATCGCCAAGCGCGTGCCGTGGCCGACCAACCCGGACTTCACCGCCTGGGAGGCCGGCAACTGCGCGAAGACGTGGTGGGGGACCAACGGCACGGACGGTCGCAAGCTCGCCCGCTACAGCGGTCAGTACAACCCCGGCTCGGGCTGGGTGAACTGGGGGCCGACCCCGTGCGCGGACGTGGCGTGGGCGCCCGGCGACGCGATCAACGGTCCCGTGCACTCCAAGGACTCGCTGCTGATCTGCGGCAACCCGTCGTTCGGCCAGAGCGCGGCGGATCGCATCGAGACCGAGGCGCCCGTCGGGCAGGGCCTGCGCAACGCCGGGCCGGCCCCGGGGGAGGCGCTGTGGAGCTGCCCCAACGCCTACGGGCCCGTGATGAACGGCACGCTCAAGGAGGCCGCCGACCCGATGGACATGCCGCCGTCCAACGGCGCGCTGGCCAGCGTCGTCAGCCCGTGCTGTCACTTCGTGGGCAAGACCCGCATCCAGTTCAACTCCGACGGGTCGATGACCGTCAAGAACCCCGCCATGGGCCTCGACGACGCCCCGATGACGCAGCCGGCCAACGGCGTCATCTACGTCAGCAACGACACGACCTCGAGCTGCCCCGCCTACAACCCGGCGAACACCGACGCCGCGCCCGACGCGTGCGGCACCCTGCGCGTCAAGGGCACCTACACGCAGAACATGACGCTCGCCGCCGAGAACGACATCGTCGTGACCGGCGACCTCGAGTACGCGTCCGGCAGCACCGCGCTGCTCGGGCTGATCGCGCAGAAGTACGCGCGCGTCTGGCACCCGACGGGGACGACGACCGCCCAGTGGTACGGCACCGCGTCGGGGGCGGCGACGTTCAACGCGGCGGGCCAGTGCAACAGCGGCGACACCGGTGCCCTGGCGACGATCGAGATCGACGCGGCGATCCTCACGATCGACCACTCGTTCTTGGTCGACAACTGGACATGCGGCAGCGTGCGCCGCGTTGAGCTCAAGGTCGTCGGCGCGATCGCCCAGGCGTTCCGCGGCCCGGTCGCCGGCGCCTCCAGCGGCTACCAGAAGAACTACATCTACGACACGCGCCTGAAGTACCGCGCGCCGCCGAACTTCCTCAACCCCGTGCAGGCCGCGTGGCGCGTCGTGCGCGTCAGCGAGCAGGCCGGCGCGGTCAACATCCAGGGGACCTGAGGCGGCTCATGTCCGCCCGTTCATCGGCTCCCGGGGCCTGTTTTAGAGGTTGGTGCGGCGGTCGCGCGGCTCGGGACGCTCGTCGAACCCGGGGCGCTGCTCGGCGCCGAACCGGGCGGCGAGAGCGCCGAACGCGCCGGCGGCCGCAAGACCGGTGAAGAGAATGATCATGACCACATGATCGGACATACGTTCCCGCCGCTGTAGCCTTGATCACCTCCAGGATCCAAAGGCTGAGCCTATGACTCTTCAGCAGCTGGAGTACTTCCTCGCCGCCGTCCGCCACGGCTCCTTCTCGGCTGCCGCCGAGTCGCTGCACCTCGCGCAGCCGTCGCTGTCCGAGCAGGTCCGGCGGCTCGAGGCCGAGCTCGGCGCGGCGCTCTTCCAGCGCGCCGGCCGGGGGCTCGTCCTCACCGAGGCGGGGCGCGCGCTGCGCCCCCATGCCGAGCGCACGCTCGCCGAGGCCGAGGCCGCCCGCGCGTCGGTCGCCGAGGTCCGCGAGCTGCGCGGCGGCACGGCCGCGTTCGGGACGTGGGGCACGTCGCGCTACTACGTCGGCGTCGACCTCGTCGCCGCGTTCCGCGAGCGCTACCCGGGCGTGCAGGTTCGCCTGCTGGGGGAGAACTCCGCGCAGGTCGTCGAGGCGGTGCAGACCGGCACGCTGGAGGCCGGGGCGGTCGCCCTGCCGATCGACGACCGCGGCCTGGAGGTGCGGCCGCTGCTGCGCGACGAGGTCGTCTACGCGAGCGTCGACCCCGACCGGCTGCGCGGGCCGGTGACGATGGAGCGGCTCGCCGGCTCGCCGCTGATCCTCTCCGGGGCGACTTGGGGAGTCGACGATCCGACGCGCCGCCAGCTGGCCGACCTCGCCCAGCGCGCCGGCGTGCGCATCGAGCCGCAGATCGACGTCGAGGACGCCGAGGCCGGGCTCGAGCTCGCCTGGCGCGGGCTCGGCGACACGGTCGTGGCCCGCGGCCTGCTGCTCGCCGTGTGGCGGCGCCTGCCGGCCCGCCTGGGGTGGGTCCCGTTCGCCGAGCCCCTGTACGACACCTTCGCCGTCGTGTGGCGGCGCGGCGCGCAGCTGTCGCCCGCGACGCGCGCCTTCGTGGCCCTGGCCGAGGAACGCCTGCGGGCGCTGGGCCGCGAGCTCGAGCACCGCCCGCCCCGCCGGCGCGCGCCGCAGCCCCATTAGGATTGTCCGATGGCGGACGCCACGGTCGCCGAGGAGGAGTACCTCCAGACGCTGTTCTGGCTGCAGGAGGCGGGGCTGGCGATGACCGGGGCCAACGTCGCGCGCGCGATGCAGCTCTCGGCGCCGACCGTGCACGAGATGATCGGGCGCCTGGAGCGCGACGGCTACATCACCCGGGCCGGTGACAAGACGATCTCCTTCACGCCGTCGGGCGTCGCGCACGCCGAGGGGATCGTGCGGCGCCACCGGCTGATCGAGCGCTTCCTCACGGACATCCTCGGCATCCCCTGGGACGAGGTGCACGAGGAGGCCGAGCGCCTCGAGCACGCGATGTCGCCGGTCCTCGAGGAGCGGATGCTCGCCGCCATCGGGAACGCCCAGACGTGCCCGCACGGCCATCCGATCCGCGCTGGGCACCGCATCGAGGGCGTCCCGCTCGCCGACGTCGAGGCGGGCGCCGCGGTCCGGATCCTGCGCTTCGAGAACGAGGCCGAGGACCTCTTGCGCTACCTGCGCAAGAGCGGGCTCGAGCCCGGCCTGGAGGGGACGCTGACCGGCGTGGACGGCGACGAGGTGGTCGTCGAGCACGCCGGCGGACGCTCCGCGGTGACGCGCAGCGTGGCGGAGACCGTGTCGGTCGTCGCCGACCCGTCCCCGCCCCCGCGCGTCGCGCTGCCCGCCCAGCTCGTGCTGGGCGAGCGGCCGTACGGGCGCTAGTAGTTCGCGCCCTCGCCGGCGTAGCCCTCCGCGCACACGGCGAGCGCGCGCGAGTGCATCGCGGCGTTGACCAGGCCCTCGCCTTCGTCCTTCTTGGCCTTGAGCTCGTCGTCGTAGCGCAGCGCGCCCTGCGGGTCCATCGGCGAGACGATGTTGTCGTAGTCCGGGCCCTGCCAGTTCTGGCTGGCCGTGTTGCACACCGTCCAGCCGGTGTCCGAGTAATCGGGATCCGCCTGCGCGGCGGGGGCGATAGCGAGGGCGAGCGCCGCCACGGCAGGGGCGATCGCGGTCCGCAGGTTCACAACGTTCACGTCGACCTCCGTCGTACGTCGCGCCGGCAGCTGAGCCGCCTCGCGCGTGCGAGGCCTCTGGCTTTGCGTCCCCGCCTCGCGGCGGGTTTGCCTTTGACGCCTGTGGTTCCGCGAACGATGTTCGGTGCGACGACGCGCCGCGGTGAGCGGCGCGCAAGGGACCTGGACGCATTGGCGGCTGAAGGACCGCACCGGCGCGGCGAGGCGCCGGCGCGGCCGCGCTGCCTGACGCTTAGGCCATCGCGGTCGCGCCGGCGATCGCGCGGTACGCCTCGGCGAGCCGGCGGACGCCCTCGTCGATCTGGTCGGCCGTCACGCCGGAGTAGGCCAGCCGCAGCGTGTTGCTGCCGCCCTCCAGCAGGAAGTCCGTGCCCTTGACGAACTGCACGCCCCGCGCGGCCGCCTCGCTGAACATCGCGCCGACGTCGGTGCCCTCGGGCAGCGTCACCCACATGAAGTAGCCGCCCTCCGGCGGGACGAAGCGCGCGTCCGGCAGGTCGCGCTCGAGCGCGGCGGCCAGCTTCTGCACGCGGTCGCGCAGCGCCTCCTTGACGGTCTCGATCGAGCGCCGGATCTCCCCGCTCGCGCAGAACTCGTGGACGATCGCCTGCGCGACCATGTTCGGCGAGATGTACGTGTTGGTCGCGCGGCGCTGGATGCGCGTGATCAGCCCGGCCGGGCCGACGAGGTAGCCGACGCGGATGCCCGGACAGACGGTCTTCGAGAACGACGACGCGTAGACGACGTGCTCGCCG
>DASXRF010000219.1:0-2131 GCA_036506755.1 Solirubrobacteraceae bacterium
CGTCGCGGACGAAGAGCGGCGCCAACGAGGCGGCCCGGGCGGCGGACGCGCCCAAGGCGTCGGCCTCGACGGTCGTGGCGCCCCGACCGGCGAGATCCTCGCGGGCGGCTGCCGGCAAGGCGGCAAGGCGGAGCACGGGCAGCGCGGCCGGATCGGCATCACTGGCGGCGGCGGGCACGCCGGTCCCGTCGCCGTCGAGCAAGTACAGCCGGGCCTCGGCGTCCCGGCCCGCCAGCGCCCGGGCCGCGTTCACGGCGGCGACGGCGATCTCGTCGCGCGTGACGGCGCTTACGAGCGCCTCGCCCGCCGAGCGCAGCGCCGCCTCGCGGCGCAGCGCGGACGCGTGGTGATGCACCAGCCCCGCCATCCGGGCGAGCACGAGCAGGAAGAGCGCGGCCGCCGCCGCGGTGAGCACGCCGACATCGACCGCCCGCCCGACGAGCGCCTGAGCGCCCAGCACGCCCGGCGCGAGCAGCGTGGCGCCCGCCAGGAGCCCGAGCCGGCGGCCGGTGAGCCGCTCGTCGGGCGCAGGGGCGGGCTCGGACAGCGCGCGCATGGACGGGTGCAGCGCAGCCGCGCCGAAGAGCGCGTAGAAGACCGCCCACCCGGCGTCGAGCCATCCGCCGGTCTCGTAGCCGCCGTGCAGCAGGAGCCATCCGTAGACGGCGTCGGTCACCAGGAGCGCCGTCAGCCCGGTGGCCAGCAGGCCGAACGCCCGGCCGCGCCGGCCGGCGCCGACGGCGAGTCGCACGGTCACGCCCAGGACGAGCAGGTCCATGAGCGGGTAGGCGATCGAGATGAGCTTCGTCGGCAGCGACAGCGTGGCGTCGTGCGCGTACGGCGCCATCAGGTAGACCCAGGAGACCGTCGCGACGCCGATGGTGATCAGGAGCGCGTCGATCAGGCTCGCCCGGTCGCGCGCCGGAGTGCGCTCGCGGACGAGCAGCACGAGGCCGGCGACGAGCGACGGGTAGACCGCGAGGTAGGCGACGTCGGCGAGCGAGGGGTAGGGCAGCTCGCCGCCGAAGAAGCGCGTCCAGTTGTAGGCAAGGACGTCGCCCGCGACGAAGAGCGCCTGCCCGATCGCGAACAGGTGCCAGGCGGCGCGGCGGCGGGGTCGATGCCGGCGGGCGCCCAGGCACAGCGCCACGACGGCGGAGAGCCCGATGAGGTTGAACGCCGGGCCGCTGTGCAAGGGCCCCGGGCCGAGCTGGTAGGCGAGCGTGGCCGCGGCCATCGCGGCCGGGTAGGCGAGCCACGCGCGTGTCATCTGACGGTGCGTCACGGCCCGGGTAATCGGTCAGCCGGCCCCCGAGTGGAGTCCGCGGCGCGGCGGCCGGCCGCCGAAACTTCGGTCGCCTCCGCTTGTTCTCTCGGTGCAATGCGCAAGATGGCTTGCACCGCCGTGCTCGTGGCGCTCGTCGCCGCGGGTCCCGCACGGGCCCAGACGGTCCCGACGCGCGCGAGCCTCGACGCCTGCCACACCGGCGCGGCGGCGCTCGACCGGTTCGCCGTCTTCTCGGCCCAGATGGGCGCGGTGTCCGGCACCAAGCGCATGCAGGTGCGCTTCGACCTGCTCCAGCGCGTGCCCGGCACGGCCTTCCGGCGCATCCAGGCGCCGGGCCTCGGCGCGTGGCGCTCGTCGGTGCCGGGGATCGACATCTTCCGCTACCACAAGCAGGTGGCCAACCTGGCCGCGCCGGGCCAGTACCGGGCGCTCGTGCGCTTCCGCTGGCTGGGCGACGGCGGACGCGTGCTCCAGCAGGCGCAGCGCCGGACACGCACGTGCAAGCAGCCCGACCTGCGCGCCGACCTCGTGATCGGCGGCCTCACCGCCGAGCGCGCCGGCCCCGGGCGGTTCAGCTACACCGTGATCGTCCGCAACGACGGCCGGTCCGCGACGCCGGCCTTCGCGGTGGTCTTCGCGGTCGGCAAGGAGGCCCAGCCGCCCCAGACCGTCCGATCGCTGGCCGCCGGCGAGAAGCGCGCGCTGACGTTCGTCGGGCCGCGCTGCGACACGGACCGGCCGGTCCGCGTCAGCGTCGACACCGACCTCGCAGTCGACGAGGCCAACGAGGGCAACAACGTGCGCACGCTGGGCTGCCCGCTAGACGTATAGAGGATCGGCGGC
>DASXRF010000220.1:0-4505 GCA_036506755.1 Solirubrobacteraceae bacterium
CGCGATCGAGCACGAACGCGGGCTCGGCGGCCACTCCGATGCCGACGTCCTGACCCACGCTGTGATCGACGCACTGCTCGGCGCGGCCGGCCTGGGCGACATCGGCGAGCACTTCCCCGACACCGACGAGCGCTGGCGCGACGCCGACTCGCTCGCGCTGCTGCGGGAGGTCGCGGGCCTGGTGCGCGGCGAGGGGCTGCGGGTGGTCAACGTCGACGCGACCGTCGTGCTCGAGCGGCCGAAGGTCGCGCCGCACCGCGCGGCGATGCGGGCGCGGCTGGCCGAGGCGATCGGGCTCGAGGAGCGGCGCGTCAACGTCAAGGCGACGACCGGGGAGGGGCTCGGGTTCGTCGGTCGCGGCGAGGGCGCGGCGGCGCTGGCCGTCGCGGCGCTGGAGGCCTGATGGACACCGACGTCATCGTCGCCGGCGTCCTGGCTGGGGTCGCGGCGCTGCTCGTCCTCGCCTACGTCACGCGCGTCCCGTACCCGATCCTGCTCGTCGTCGGCTGCGCCGGCATCGGGTTCGTCCCCGGCATCCCGCGCCTGGAGCTCGAGCCCGACCTCGTCCTGCTCATCCTGCTGCCGCCGCTGCTGTACTCGGCGGCGTTCTTCTCGTCGCTGCGCGATCTGCAGCGCAACCTGCGACCGATCACGACGCTGGCGATCGGGCTCGTCGTCTTCACGACGGTCGCCGTGGCGGCCATCGCCCACGCGCTGATCGGGCTGAGCTGGGAGGCGGCGTTCGTGCTCGGCGCCGTCGTCTCTCCAACCGACCCCGTCGCGGCGACCGCCATCGGGCGGCGCGTCGGCGCGCCGCGGCGGGTCATCACGGTCATCGAGGGCGAGAGCCTGGTCAACGACTCGACCGCGCTCATCGCCTACAAGTTCGCCGTCGCGGCCGCCGTGAGCGGATCGTTCTCGCTCGCCGAGGCCGGCGGCCGGTTCCTGCTCAACGCGGTCGTGGGCATCGCCATCGGCATCGCCGTCGGCTGGGTCGTGGCGCAGATCCGCCAGCGCATCGAGGACGCGCCCACCGAGATCACCCTGTCGCTGATGACGCCGTACTTCGCCTACCTGCCCGCCGAGGCGCTCGACGTCTCGGCCGTGCTCGCGGCCGTGACCGCGGGCGTCTGGCTGGGCTGGCGCTCTCCGCGGCTCATCTCGCCGGCGACGCGCATCCAGGCCTTCGCGGTCTGGGAGGTGCTCCAGTTCCTGCTCAACGCCACGCTGTTCACGCTCGTCGGGCTCGCCCTGCCCGACGTGCTCGATCGCCTCCAGGGCCGGTCGGCGGCGGACCTCGCGCGCGACGCGGCGATCGTCTGCGGCGCGGTGATCGCGCTGCGCTTCGTGTGGGTCTTCCCGAACGCCTACCTGCCGCGCATGCTCTTCCGGCGCATCCGCGAGCGCGATCCCTACCCGCCGTGGCAGCAGCTCGTGCTGGCCGCCTGGACGGGGATGCGCGGCGCCGTCTCGCTGGCGGCCGCGCTGGCCATTCCACTATCGGTCCAGGACCGCGACGTGATCATCTTTTTGACCTACGCGGTGATCCTCGGCACGCTCGTGCTCCAGGGGCTCAGCCTGCCGTTCGTCATCCGCGCGCTGGCCATCGAGGACGACGGCAAGGAGGCCTACAAGGAGTCCAAGGCGCGCATGAAGGCGGCCGAGGCGGCGATCGAACGCGTCGACGAGCTGCGCGTCGAGGAGTGGGTGCGTGACGAGACCGCCGACCGGGTGCGCCAGCTCTACGACTACCGGCGCCGGCGCTTCGCCTCGCGCTTCGCGGAGGACGGGACGGAGAGCGGCGAGTTCGAGGAGCGGTCGGTGGCCTACCAGCGGCTGCTGCACGAGCTCTTCGCCGCGCAGCGCGAGGCGATCGTCGCCATGCGCAACGCGGGGCGCATCACCGACGAGGTCATGCACCGCATCGAGCGCGACCTGGACCTCGAAGAGTCCCGGCTGGAGGTGTGATGCGGACGCAAGCGCGGTTCGTGGAGGTCCGGCGCGACGCCGGGCACTACGAGAGCTTCTACATCAAGGCGTGCCATCCGACAGAGCCGCGCGCCGTGTGGGTCCGGCACACGGTCTGGAAGGCGCCGGGCGAGTCGGCGGTCGGCTCGCTGTGGTGCACGCTCTTCGACGCCGGCTGGGACGCGCCGGTCGCCTGGAAGGAGACGCGCGCGGCGGGCGAGCTCGGCGTGGGGGAGGGCGAGTACCTGCACGTCGGCGACGCCCGGCTGACCGGCGGGGTCGCCGAGGCGCCCCGGCGCTGGCACCTCGAGTTCACCGGCGACGCCGAGCCGTTCGCCTATCTGCCCCGGGCGTGGATGTACCGCGCGCGGCTGCCGCGGACCAAGGCCGAGAGCCTGTATCCGAAGCTGCACTTCACGGGGTGGGTCGAGCTCGACGGTCGGCGCGTCGAGCTCGACGGCTGGCCGGGGATGATCGGCCACAACTGGGGCGCCGAGCACGCCGAGCGCTGGATCTGGCTGCACGGCGCGACGTTCGAGGAGGCGCCGGGCGCGGTGCTCGACGTGATCATGGGCCGCGTGCGGGTCGGCCCGTGGACGGTGCCGTGGATCGCCAACGGCTTCCTGGAGCTCGAGGGCGACCGCCACCGGCTCGGCGGCCTCGAGCGCGTGCGGTCGACCAGGGTCCAGGAGGCGCCGGATCGCTGCGCCTTCGTCCTCGGCGGCGCCGACGGGCTCGTCGTGGAGGGCGAGCTCGTCACCCCGCGCGAGCGCCTGGTCGGCTGGGTCTACAGCGACCCCGGCGACGGCCGCCACGACGTCCTGCACTCGTCGATCGCCGACCTGCGCCTCGTCGTCCGCCGGCCGGACCGGTCGCTGACGGCGCTGGGCGGCGCGACCTACGAGATCGGGATGCGCGAGACCGGACACGGCGTGCCGATCCAGCCGTTCCCGGATCCGTAAGGGATCGAGCGCTCGAACGCACACCTTTTGCCCGATGTGCCGGCGCCGGGCGACCGGGACCATGCCGGACATGACCTATCTCCCGATCGCAGCGCACATCACCCGCGGCCTGACCGAGCAGCAGTTCCCCCCGAGGCCCGAGCGGACGCGCACCACGACGCGGCGTCAGACCGACGAACGGCGACGCGGCCGCTGAGCTTCCGCGCCTCAGCCCTGGTACAGCACGCCGCCGCCGGTGTGGAACAGCATCCAGACGACGAGCGCGATGAGCGCGGCAACGACCACGACGACGCACATCACCTCAACCGCCTTCGCCAGCGGGTCCTGCTGCGGGCCGCGATCGGCTGCCTGGCGCATGCTCGGAAGTATGCGCGACCCGGCGCGGCCGCGTCCACGGCGAGCGCGATGAGGGCCGATCCCAGCCCGGAGGCCGAGAACGCGCTTTTAGGGTCATGTCAGCCCCTCGCGCCGCCGAGGCGGTTCACCAGCGAGTCGAAGTTCTCCTGCAGCAAGCGGCGCATCCGGGCGCCGATCACCGCGAGCAGCAACCGCTGTCGCGCAGCTGCGCTGCGCGCGATCAGCCACCGCAGCCGCGTGCCTGCCTCCTCGACCGGCTCGAGTTCCACGGTCCAGAGCATCCTCCCGGCGGGGTTGCGCTCGCGAAACGAGAAGTAGCGGTAGGGCTTCCAGTCGACGATCTCCTGGCGGATCGTGGTCTTGCCGTGGACGCAGTGCGCCTCCGTGCCGACGCCGCGCGCGCCGCCGTGGCTGTCTGAGTCGTACCGGTCGAGGCCCACCCGCCAGCTGGCCTGCTCGCGCGGGTCGGTCTGGACGCGCCAGACCTCCTCGACCGGCCGGTCCACGACGGCCTCGTAGATCAAGAACGCGTCATCCGGGTCGACGCGGACCGTCGCCCGGCCGTCCTCCTCGCGCCACCGCGCCTCGAGGTCCATGACCCGCGCCGGGACCTCGCCGACGTCCTCGTAGCGCTCGGCGTGCGGCTTCAGGCCATCCGCGCGCAGGTCCCCGCACGCCGTGTCCGTGAGCAGCGCGTAGCCGCGCAGGCCGGTCGCCTCGGTGACCGTGTTCTTCAGCAGCCGGTGGGCGAGGATCACGTCCGCGCCGGTCAGCTCCTGCCTGCCGGCGACGTCGTGGGCGACGAACGAGCCGCGGTGGGCGATGAGCTTGAGCTCGAGCTCGGGGATCCGGCGGCACGCGGCGCAAGAACAGCTCGTCGCGATCGAGATCGCCCGACGACGCCGCTGGAAGGCGACGTACGTGTCGACGACCGCGGTCAGCAGCGCCGTGTCGTCGGCGGGCGGCTCCCCGCCGGCGCAGAAGACCGCGTCGCCCTCGAGCTTGACGACGGGGATCACCGCACCGAGCGAGGCGGCCACCGTGCCGAGGAGGTCGCCGAGCACGTCGGTCGCGTGGTCGAGCTCGACGCCCCGCAAGTAGGCGGTGTAGCCGCCGATGTCGGCGAGCACCAGCGGACCATCGCGCACGTCGGGCATCCCACGGCGAACGCTATCCCCCGAACCCGCCGTAGCCGCGCGCGGGTCACGCCGCGTCGTC
>DASXRF010000221.1:0-5296 GCA_036506755.1 Solirubrobacteraceae bacterium
GTGCTGCCCGTGCAGCAGGACGTCGAGGACGCGCACGTCGCGGCCGGCGCGCCGGAGCTCCTCGACGAGCGGCACCCCGACGTACCCGGCCCCGCCCGTCACGAGGACGGTCTGCGGAGGACGCGAGCGGGAAGCGACGGAGTCGGGGATCAGGGGCCTCCTGGAGCGAGGGCGCAAGAAGTCGGCGGCCAGGACCCTCGCGAAGTGAGCGAGGATAGCCTCGGCTCGCCCGGTAGTCGGCGGTACGCGGGCGCCCTTGAGTACCGTGCGGCCGATGGCAGGGTGGTCCGTCCCGCTCGCCGACGTCACCGTCGACGAGGCCGACATCGCCGCCGTGGCCGACGTCTACCGGTCCGGGTGGCTGAGCATGGGGCCGCGGACCGAGGAGCTCGAGGCGGCCTTCGCCGCGTACACCGGGGCGCGCCACGCGCTGGCCGTGGCCAACGGGACCGCCGCGCTGCACCTGATCTGCCTGGCCGCGGGCCTGGGCCCCGGCGACGAGGTCGTGGTCCCGTCGCTGACCTTCGTGGCGACCGTCAACGCCGTCGCCTACACCGGCGCGACGCCGGTGTTCGCCGACATCGCCGGGCTGACCGAGCCGTGGCTGTCGGCGAGCGCGGTCGAGGCGGCGATCACGCCGCGCACGAAGGCGGTTATGACCATGACCTACGGCGGGCACGCCGGCGAGACGGTCGCGCTGCACGACCTGTGCGAGCGCCGCGGGCTGGCGCTGCTCGAGGACGCCGCCCACGCGGCGGGGTCGCGCCTCGGCGGCCAGCACCTCGGGACGTTCGGTCGCGCCGGCGCGTTCTCGCTGTTCTCCAACAAGAACCTCGCCGTCGGCGAGGGCGGGCTGCTCGTCACCGACGACGACGAGCTCGCCGCGCGCGCCCGCCTGCTGCGCTCGCACGGCATGACGACGCTGACCTGGGACCGCCATCGCGGCCACGCCAGCGGCTACGACGTCGTCGCGCTGGGCTTCAACTACCGCATGGACGAGCCGCGTGCCGCGCTGGCCGCGCGCCGGCTCGCCCGTCTCGACGCCGAGAACGCCGCACGCCGCGAGCTCGACGCGCGCTATCGCCGCGCGCTCGGCGAGCTCGGGGTGACGTGCGCGCTCGCGCCGGCGGACGGCCTGCAGTCAGCGCACCACCTCTTCGCGATCGTCCTCGACGAGGGCGCCGACCGCGACGCGTTTCGCGCCGGGCTGGCGCAGCGCGGCGTGCAGACGAGCATGCACTACCCGCCCGTCCACCGCTTCTCGATCTACGCGGGCTCGCGCGAGCTGCCGGTCACCGACGCCTACGCGGCACGCGCGGTCACCCTGCCGCTCTTCGCGCACATGACGCGCGAGCAGCAGGATCGCGTGATCGAGGCGGTGGCGGCGCAAAGCCGCGGAGCCGCTACGGCGGCCCGCCCCTTGTCGACATGAAGTTGTGTCCTCGGTTTAGCGGCTCGTCGCCCGACGCAGCGCGACCCCGACGCCCAGCAGCGCGGCCCCGGCCAGGAGCACGAGCGTGACCTGGAGGCCGGTGAAGGGCAGGCCTCCCTGCGTCGGCGCTGCCGCCACGGGCGCGTTCTGCTGCGCCTGAGTCTGCTGCGTCGGCGTGGGAGCCTTCTTGCTCGGGGTCACCACCTCTGCGATCACCTGGCCGTACGCATCCTGCGTTGGGCTGGTCTTGGCGATCGCGGGCACGGCCGGGACACTGAGTGCCGCGACCAACACCGAGGCGATGATGCACATCCTTGTTCGCATGCCTGGTGATCCCCCAATTGGCTTGTACTTCATGCGGGCGTGAGTCTACGGCATTCGGACGGGTCTGAAAAGTGGGTTGTCCAGCGCCTGTCGGGTCAGACCCGCGAGGTCGACGGGCCGTCCGCGGTCGACCCGGGCGCGGACGTAGGCGATCACCGGATCGCGCGCGTCCAGCGCGGCGGCGCGGCCGAGCAGCCGGCGCGCGGCCGCGAAGCGCCGGGCCCGGGCCTCGAGCACCGCGAGCTGCAGGTACGGGTACCAGTGCTGCTCGCGGTCGAGCGCGCGGCGGAACGCCGACCGCGCGCGCACCGTCTGTCCGAGCTGCACCGCCAGCGTGCCCTCGGCGATGACCGGGTCGACCGACAGGGGGTTGAGGTCCGCGGCGCGGCGCAGGTCGTCGAAGGCGACGGCGGGCGCGGCGGTCCACGTCTGGCGCGCGCGCTCCTGGTAGCGCACGGCGATCCACGGCGGCAGCAGCGCGGCGAGCGCCGCCACGACGACCGCGCCGACGGCGGCGGCGCCGAGTCGCGCCGGCCACGGCGAGCGCTGGGCGAACGGCGTCGGCCGGCCGGTGCGCCGGCGCCGGCCGGGGCGGTGCAGCGCCAGGGCCGCGAACGGCAGGCCGACGGCGGGGAGCGTCAGCGCGGGGTACTCGTCGAGCCAGTCGAGCGAGCCGTGGGCGAGGAAGTACACGCCGACCGCGACGCAGGCCGCCACCAGCGAACGCTCGTAGCGCTCGTGCCGGCGCCGGCGCGACAGCACGCCCACGCCCAGCGCGACGACCAGGCCGACGAGCAGCAGGAAGCCGACCGCGCCGACCTCGCCGAGCGCGCGCAGCCAGATGTCGTGCGCGTAGCGCGAGTGCTTCTCGAAGTGGCGGCGCGCGTCGTACTCGCGCCCGAAGTTGCCGACGCCCGACCCCTCCAGCGGGCGCTCGGCGAAGAGGTCGAGCGAGACGCGCGCGTAGTCGGGGCGCTCCTCCGGGGCCAGGCTCAGCAGACGGCTCTCGCCGCTCGGCGCCGTGCCCGCCTTCCACGCGGTCCCCAGCCAGTCGGAGACCCGCCCGCCGTAGGCCGCGGCGGCGCCGAGGAACGCGACGGCGACCAGCGCGACGGCGACGCCGCCGGCGAGGCGGGTCGTGCGGGCCGACGGGCGCACGCGGGTGTCGAGGGCCGCCAGGCCGACGCCGGCCACCGCGGCGGCGGCGACCGTCGCCGCCATCCACCGCACGGCGTGGTGCAGGGGTCCGAGCCCGAAGTGCAGGTCGAGGATGGCGTCGCCGACTCCGAGCATCGGACCGACCGCGGGCGCGACGAGCGCCGCGCCGACGGCCAGGCGCAGGGCGAGGCGGCCGCGCTCGCCGGCCAGCGCGACCAGGACGACCAGCGCGACGACGCCCGCGACGATCGCGCCGCGGCTCTGCGAGAACAGGGCGAACTCGGCCAGGAACACCGCGACGGGCAGTCCGGCGGCGCGCACGGCGGCGGGCGCCTCGCGCACCGAGGACAGCGCCAGCGCGCCCAGCATCCCCAGGACGGGGAGCGCGGCGCTCGCGTTCGGATAGCCCAGCGGGTCGTCGATGCGCCCCGAGGCCGGCTCGATGAACGGCAGCAGGTCGCCTGACCCCAGCCAGGCGACCAGGCGCGACGCGCAGTAGAGCGCGACGCCGAGCGACCACCCGGCGATGAGGATCGTCAGCGTCGCGCGCGTCCACGGGATCAGCGCGATCGTCGCTACCGCCGCGAGCGGCAGCAGCAGCTTGTCGGCCGCCTCCCACGCGCTGCCCGGCGAGCCGGCCCAGGCGATCGAGAGGAACGACCACGCCACGAGCGCCGCGAACAGGCCAAGGGCGACGCGTGACGCGCGGTCGGCGGGCACGGCGCGGCGGCGCGCCATTGACATCGCACAGAAAAGAAGCGAAGTTGCGAGCGCAGCCGGGTACCACGTGCGTGGGAAGTACCCGCCCGACGACGGGATGACCGCCAGCCACAACGCCAGGACGAGAAGACAGGGCGCCACACGGGCGGCCAGCGCGCCCCAGCGCGGCGACGGCGCGGGCCGCGGCGCGCGGGGGTCAGGGGTCGTGGCGGTGGACATCGAGCCTGGGATCGTCTTCCGGGCGGGGAGATTGAGCCCCATTACCGGTGTCAAACCTGTGACTTCCAGGCCACTTCGGCTACCGGAGGGACGATTTCGGGATAGGTTGAGCGAGTTGCCGGCCGCCGCCAGAGAGGGCTATCGCACTACAGCAGAGACCTAGAACGTTCGTCCAGGGGGGAATCATTGGTCCATACGTCTGATCTAGTGGGTCCGAAACCATGGCTGTGATCATGCGTTCAGGCCACGATCAGGCGCTGCTCGGGATCGCCGAGGCGCCGTCCCGCAGGGACGAGGGCGCCCTCGAGGCCGGCCACCATCTCGAGCTGCTCGCGCTGCGGCGCATCCTCGCCCAGGATGCGGCGCCGGTCGGCGGCACCGTCGCCCGCGCCGCGATCAAGCGCACCGTGGACCTCGCCGTCGCGGCACTGCTCCTCCTCCTCGCGGTGCCGGTGATCGCGCTCGTGGCGCTCGCCATCAAGCTCGACTCGCGCGGGCCCGTCTTCTACACGGCGCGCCGGATCGGCTATCGCGGCCGTCTGCTGCGGATGTACAAGTTCCGCAAGATGCATCACCTGGCGTCGGGGCCCGCGCTGACCACGGCCGCCGACGCCCGCTTCACGCGCGTGGGCCGGTGGCTGGCCAAGTGCAAGCTCGACGAGCTGCCGCAGCTGTGGAACGTGCTGCGCGGCGACATGAGCCTCATCGGCCCGCGGCCGGAGGACCCGGCCTTCGTGGCCATGCACGGCGAGGACTTCGTCGAGATCCTCCGCGTGCGGCCCGGCGTCACCGGCCTGTCGCAGATCGCCTTCGCCGAGGAGAGCCGGATCCTCGACCACGAGGACCCGACCGCGCACTACCTGGAGCGCATCCTGCCCCAGAAGATGGGCATGGACCGCCTCTACGCGATGCGGTATCACCTGCGCCTCGACGTCTCGATCCTCGTCTGGACCATGATCGCGGTGCTGCTGCGCCGGCAGGTCGCGGTCCACCGCGAGACCGGCCGGATGAACCTCCGCCGCCGGCCGAAGCCCGGCCAGGCCACGCTGCCGACCGCCCCCGCGCCGGGCGCGGTCGCCAAGCTCGCGCTCGCGCCGGCCGGCGGCCAGGGCGTCGCCGTCGACGCGGTCGACGGCGACGGGCCGCAGATCGCCTGACGCTCACCGCCCCGCCGGCACGGGCTCGAGCGGGCCGGCGGTCGCCGCGCGCTGCGGCCCCGCGGGCGTGACCGCGCCGGCCAGCGCCGCCATGAGGCCGGCGAGCACGGGCAGCAGCCCGAGCGCGACCGGCAGCGAGACGAGCTCCGCCAGCGCGCCGATGAGCGGCGGGCCGGCGAGGAAGCCGACGTAGCCGGTCGTCGTGACCGCGGCCAGCGCCGGCGCGGGCCGCGTGCCGGGCACGCTGCCGGCCGCCCGGAAGACGGCCGGGATGGCGCCCGCGAGG
>DASXRF010000222.1:0-3496 GCA_036506755.1 Solirubrobacteraceae bacterium
GGCCGCCCTACCGGCGCATCACGCACGTGCTCGTCGCGCCCGAGAAGCGCGGCACGCTCGGGGCGATCGCCGAGCGCGTCCTGGCCGAGCGCTACGGCGGCTGGAAGGCGCTGCGCGACCCCGACTTCCTCGTCCTCGCGCGCCTGTGCGGCGGCGGGCGGGCGAGGGCGCGCGGCGAGCTGCTGTCGTTCCTGTTCTTCGACGAGGCCTTCGCCGAGGCGCTCATCGAGGCCGGTCGCGAGGCAGCGCAAGCGTGGCTCGCACGCCATCCCGCGCTGTGGAGCACGGCGGACGACGAGCTCTCCGAGGTCGACGCGCGGGCGGCCCGTGGACTGATCGAGCAGGCGACGCTTGATGAGTACCGCGCGTGGCGGCGACGCTGAGTGACCCCGGCAGAGGCGTTCCCGGCGCCCGCGCGGGGCGGTGCCGGGGACCCCCGCACCCGCGTCGTCCCCCTACGTCGCCCGCAGCGCCTCGCTCGGCGCCAGGCGCGCGGCGCGCGCGGCGGGGTAGAGGCCGGCGAGCGCCCCGATGGCCATCGCGGCGCCCAGCCCGCCGGCCAGCGCCTCGGGCGGGACCACGGCCGCCCAGCCGCGGGTGCTCGCGTAGGCGGCGGTGACGAGCGCGCCGGTCGCCACGCCGGCGAGGCCGCCCGCGCCGGCGAGCAGGAGCGATTCGCCGAGGAACTGGGCGCGCACGTGGCCGCGGGTCGCGCCGAGCGCACGCCGCAGCCCGATCTCCGAGCGGCGCTCGAGGACCGAGATGACCATCGTGTTCGCGATACCGATCCCGCCGACGAGCAGCGCGACGGCCCCCAGGCCGAGGAACAGCCCGGTGAACGCCGACTCGGCCTCGGCGCGCGCGGCGAGCGCGTCCGACGGCCGGCTGACCGTGACCTCCTCGGGATGCTCGGGGTTGGCCGTCGAGGCGAGCAGGTCACGCACCCGCGCGACGGCGTGCGGGTCGGCGCGCAAGTAGACCGTCGAGGCCGAGCGGCCGGCGCCCAGGTAGCGCACCGCGGCGGCGAAGCCGATCAGCGCCGAGCGGTCGAGGTCGGCGGCGAGCTCGACCGGCGCCATGATCCCCACGACCGTCCACCAGCGCCCGGCGATGTACACGTTCACGCCGGGGCGGTCGATGCCGAGCCGCTCGGCGGCCACGGCGCCGAGCACGACCGCCGGCGTCCGCGCGGTCAGCGCGTTGAGGAAGCGCCCGCGCCGCATCCGCGCGCCGAGCGTGCGCGGCAGCGACGGGTCGGCGGCGCTGACGGCGAGCCCGCCGGTCTCGCCGGCGTAGATGCGGTCGGTCCGGCGCACCGTCGCGTCGAGGACGCGCACGCTCGACACACCGGCGACCCGGGCGATGCGCGCGATCGCCCGCGGGGCGCTCGCCGGCAGCGTCGCCTCGCCGCCGCCGAGGTGCTGGCCGGGGGCGACGGTCAGCAGGTTGGTCCCGAGGCGATCGAGCCGGGCGAGCAATCCGGCGCGCGAGGACTCCGACAGGCCGAGGACCGCGACCATGCTGGCGATCCCGATGGCCACGCCGAGCGCGGACAGCGCGGCGCGCAGCCGGCGCATGCGCAGCCCGGCGGCGGCGACGCGCGCGACGTCCGCGGGAAGCAGCCGCGACCTCATCCGCCCACCACGCGGCCGTCGCGCAGCTCGACGCGCCGTGGCATCGCTGCCGCCAGCTCGCGGTCGTGTGTGATGACGACGACCGTGGTGCCGGCGCCGTGGAGCTCGCGCAGCAGCGCGAGCACGCCCGCGCCCGAGCGCGAGTCGAGGTTCCCGGTCGGCTCGTCGGCGAAGACGATCGCCGGCCGGTGGACGATGGCGCGGGCGATCGCGACGCGCTGGCGCTCGCCGCCCGACAGCGCGGACGGGTGGTGCAGGACGCGGTGCCCGAGCCCCACGCGCTCGAGCGCCAGCCGCGCGGCAGCCAGACGCTCGCGCGCCGGCGTGGCGCTGTAGAGCAGCCCGTGGGCGACGTTCTCCAGCGCCGTCATCCCGTCGAGCAGGAAGAACTGCTGGAAGACGAAGCCGATCGCGCGGGCCCGCAGGCCGGCCAGCCGGCGGTCGTCGAGCGCGGCGACGTCCGCGCCCGCCACGGCGACGCGGCCGGCCGACGGGCGCTCGAGCGTCGACATCACGTGCAGCAGCGTCGACTTGCCCGAGCCCGACGGGCCGACGACGGCGACGAGCTCGCCGCGCGCGATGCGCAGCGAGACGTCGTCGAGGGCCAGGACGCCGCCGGGGTAGGACTTGGCGACGCTGTCGAGGGCCAGGACGGTGGTCATCGCGGCACCACCACGCGCGTCCCCGCGCGCAGCCGCCCGGCGACCTGCACGTAGCCGCCCGCGTAGGCGCCCGTCGTCACCCCGACGAGGTGGCGGGCGCCACTGCGGCCCACGATCTCGACCGCGTAGCGCCCGGCGGCCGTCGCGACGAGCGCGGTCACGGGGACCGACAGCGCGTCGCGCGTGCGCCCGACCGCCACCGAGACCGTGACCGGCGCGCCGTCGAGCCCCGCCCCGGCCCGGCGGCCGCGCAGGGCGACGCGCAGCTCGACCGTCGCCGCGGCGCCGTCCTGGCCGGCCCGGGCCACGCGCCCGACGCGCGTGACCCCGCCGGCGACCACGCGTCCGTCGGGCAGCGTCACGCTCACGGCGTCGCCGCGGTGCACGGCCGACTGGCGCGCGGCGTCCAGTCGCGCGGTGACCAGGCGGCGCGTCGAGGTCAGCCCGGTGACGGGCGCGCCCGGCCGCACGGGGTCACCGACCGCGAGCCGGTGCTCGCCGACGCGCACGGCGCCGCCGGTGAAGACGACGTCGGCGCGTCGCACGACGCCGTCGCGCGTCACGCCCCGCGCGCGCTGCCAGCGCCGGACCGCGGCGGTCGTCGCCGCGTCCCAATGCCCATCAGGGGTCTGACCCCTATTTGTGTTAATGGCAAAGCCCAGGGCGGCGAGGTTGCGCTCGAGCTGGCGCACGTCGGGGCCGTCGGCCACGCCCGCGTGCAGGTCGCGGTACATCGGCACGTCGCCGTAGAGGACGTACGCGACCGCGCGCCCGTCGACCGAGAACAGCGAGCGCCCGCGCGGCACGCGCGCGCCCTCGGGCCGCAGTCGGGTCAGCGTTCCGCCCTCCGCCGCGGCGACCGCGGGCCGGCCGGCGAAGCCGAGCGTGCCCTCGACGTCCTCGCGGTCTACGAGGTCGCGCCGCGCGACCGTCGCCGCGGCCGTGGGGATCGCGTCGTTGGCCGCCGGGGCGCTGGGACCCTCGCCGCGGGCCGCCAGCGCCCAGGCGCCCGCGCCGCTCGCGGCCAGTCCGGCCGTGGCGATGAGCGCGACCTTGGGTCGACGGCCCGGCTTCGGCGGGCGGTGGGCGCCGCCGTTCACGGCGAGCGCTGCTCGCCGCGGACGGCGGCGTCGATCGCGGCGAGATGGCGATGACACGCGCGGTCGGCGGTCTGGAAGGCGGGCGACTCCGGGTCAGGAC
>DASXRF010000223.1:0-3932 GCA_036506755.1 Solirubrobacteraceae bacterium
GCGAGATCGTCAGCGCGCGACGCTCGCCCAAGCGCGACGGGCCGCTCGCCGTCTTCGACGAGCTCGTCTTCCTCCCTCAGGCGCTGGAGCACGAGAACTTCGCGGTCGAGGTGGCGCTGACCCGCGAGGACGTGGTGCACGGGCCGCCCGACGGCAGGCGGCGCCGGCGCCGCCCGGCGGGTCGCCGCCACCTCGTCGAGCTCGTGGAGCGTGTGCGCTTCGAGCGCCCGGCGCAGCTGGCGGCGCTGCTGCCCGCCGGCCTGGAGGAGCCGTTCGGCGTGCGCGAGCTGGCCGAGGCGCTCGGCGTCACGGTGTCGCGCGCGCAGCGCTGTGCCTACGTGCTGCGCGCGCTCGAGCTGATCGTGGTGGACGGCAAGCGCGGCAACGCCCTGCTCTACACGACGGGGCGCCGGCGGTAGCCGGTGAGCGCCGCGCCGGCCAGCATGTGCGCGATCAGGGTTCCGACCACCGCATAGACGGCGGCGGCGATGCCCCAGTTGAGCGCGATCTGCAGCTTCTCGCTGTCCAGGTTGAAGATGCTCTGGAACGGCGAGACGAGCGGGCGGTCGAGGTCGTACACGAACCGCACGATCTCGTTGTGGCTGTTGGCGCCGAACACGTGCAGCAGGATGCCCACGACAATGACGCCCGCGACGATCGAAGCGAGTGTTTTGACCATCCGGGCCAGGAGCAACATGGCAACACCTCCCTTGGTGGTGTATCTCGGGCCTACCCGCCGCCTCCGATGACGTCACGCGCCGTCATCGCTGCGGGACACCCGCTGACCGCGGAGGCCGGCGCGCGGGTGCTGCGCGAGGGCGGGAACGCCGTCGACGCGGCCGTCGCGGCCGTGCTCGTCTCGGCGGCGGCCGAGCCGCTGCTCACCGGGCTGGGCGCGGGCGGCTACCTGCTCGTCGCCGGCCCGGACGTCGAGCCGACCGTGCTGGACTTCTTCGTCGCGGCGCCGGGGCGCGACGCCGATTCCCACCACCACGTGCCGCTCGAGGCGGTCGACGTCGACTTCGGCGACGCCGTCCAGATCTTCAACGTCGGGCCCGCGGCGTGCGGCGTGCCCGGCGTGCCCGCCGGCATGGCGGCGGCGCTCGAGCACTGGGGCAGCGTCGCGCTGGCCGACCTCGCCGCCCCCGCCGCGCGGCTCGCCCGCGAGGGCGTGACGATCAACGCCCAGCAGGCGTTCATCGCGTTCATCCTGCAGCCGATCATGCGCTCGACGCCCGAGTGCGCGGCGCTGTGGGCGCCGGACGGACGGCTGCTGCAGGAGGGCGACGTCTTCCGCAACGAGGAGCTCGCCGACATGCTCGAGCTTCTCGGGCGCGACGGCGCGAAGCCGTTCTACGACGGGCCGGTCGGCGACGCGCTCGCCGACTGGGTCAGCGAGCGGGGCGGGCTGCTCACGCGCGCGGACATGCGCGCCTACGAGGTCGTGCCGCGGGCGCCGGTGCACGTGCGCTACCGCGACCGCACGGTCCAGACCAACCCGCCGCCCAGCGCGGGCGGGATCCTGCTGGCCTACGCGCTCGGGCGCCTCGATCGCGACGCGCCCTCGCCGCCGGCCCTCCACGACGTGCTCGCGGCCATGGAGGCGGCGCAGGCGGAGCGCACGCCGCAGTTCACCGCCGACCTCGACGCGCCCGGGTTCCTGGAGCGGTTCCTCGGCTCGCATCTCGGCGCGACGACGCACATCTCGGTGCTCGACGGCGACGGTCTCGCCGCCAGCGTGACGTGCACCAACGGCGAGGGCTCCGGCGTGCTGGTGCCCGGCACGGGGATCCAGATCAACAACATCATGGGCGAGGAGGACCTCAGCCCGCTGGGCTTCCATCGCGACCCGCCGGGCCGCCACATGCCATCCATGATGGCCCCGACGCTCGTGCTCCACGAGGGCGAGGTCGAGCTCGTGCTCGGCTCGGCGGGCTCGAACCGCATCCGCTCGGCGCTGCTGCAGACGATCGTCGGCGCGGTCGACCACGGGCTCGACGCGCGGGACGCGGTCGAGGCGCCCCGCCTGCACGTCGAGGCCAACAACCTCTACGTCGAGCCCGGCGTGCCGCTGGAGGAGCTCGGCGCGCTCGGCCACGAGGTCGTGCGCTTCCGCTCGCGCAACGTGTTCTTCGGGGGCGTGCAGGCCATCCGGCGCGACCCGCGGACCGGCGAGGTCACCGGCGCGGGCGACCCGCGGCGCGGCGGCGTGGCCGTGGCGGTGTGAGTGCCGGCGCACTCGCGCTGACGCTCGCCTCGGCCTTCGTCCACGCGGGCTGGAACCTCGCCCTCGCCCGCGCCCGTGACGCCGAGGCCGCCACGGCGGTCGTGCTCGTGCTGGCGCTCGTCGTCTGGGCGCCGCCGGCGGCGCTGCTGGGCGGGGTGTCGGCCGCGGCGGTGCCGTATGTGGCGGCTTCGGCGGTGTTGGAGCTCGCGTACTTCGCGCTGCTGGCCGCGGCGTACCGGCGCGCGGAGCTGAGCGTCGTGTACCCGGTGGCGCGCGGGCTGGCGCCCGTGCTGCTGGTGGTCGCGGCGCTGGCGGGCGTCGGCGGGGCGGTGGGGGCGGGACAGGTGGTGGGGGTGCTGTGCGTCGTCGCGGGGATCGGTTTCGTGCGTGGGCTCGGAGGGCGCGCGGCGGGGGCGCGCGATCTCGCTCTCGCGGCCGGGGTCGGCGCGTGCGTCGCGGCCTACACGCTTGTCGACCGCGAGGGGGTGCGGCACGCGGCGCCGGTGCCGTATCTCTGGCTCGTGCTCGTGGGGCCGGCGGCGGTGTACGCGGCGGCGATGGCGCGGGCGAAGGGCGGCGCGGCGCTGCGGGCGGAGCTCGGCGCCGCTTCGGTCTTCGCCGCCGTGGGGCTGATCGGCGCGTTCGCGCTGGCCTTGGCCGCGCTGCGACTCGCGCCGGCGGCGGCGGTGGGGGCGGTGCGGGAGACCAGCGTGGTCATCGCGGTGCTGCTGGCGCGGGCGGTCCTGGGAGAGGCGGTGGGGGTGCGGCGGGTGGGGGGCGCGGCCGTGGGGGTTGTGGGGATTGCGCTGGTGGCGGTGGGGTGAGGCGTGTCGCTCCGCTCGGGCGGGGGTGGCGGGCCGTGGCATTAGGCAGGACAGCGCCCGGGCGTGGCGCGTTCGCGCTCGCTCGCCCGGCGCGGGCCCGGACCACGATCCGCTTCCCTCGCTAGCCCCAGGCCCGGCCGCGACCCTCCACCCCAAACCGCGCGGAGCGCCACGCGCAGGCGTACGATCGCCCCATCGTGCAGGTTCGCGTGCGCCTCGTCGCCGGGCTGTCCCAGCTCGCCGGGCGGCCGCGGCTCGAGTTCGACCTCGAGGACGGGGCCACGATCAACGACCTGCTGCGGCGCCTGACCGACGCCCATCCCGCGCTCGCCAAAGCGCTGCCCTCGGCGCTGCCCGTCGTCGGCGGCAGCCACGCGCGGCGCGACCAGCCGCTGCACGACGGCGACGAGGTTTCCCTGCTCAGTCCCGTGGCCGGCGGGGCCGGCCCGACTCACGGAGGTGACAGATGGCGGTAGAGGCGCTGACCGCGCACCGCATGGTCATTGTCGACACGTTCACCGACGGGGTGCTGCGGCCCGACGAGCCGATGCTCGGGCCCGTCGAGGATGGCGGGCACATCGTCTTCAACACGGCCCCGGGGTGCTGGGGGCCGATGATCACGCCCGCGATCCGCGGCGGCCACGAGGTCGCCCGGCCGGTGGCGGTCGCCGGCGCCGAGGTGGGCGACGCGATCGCCATCCGGATCCAGGACATCGTCGTGACGTCGATCGCCACCGCGTCGGGCAACGACGTGTGGGTCGACGGCGCCTACAACGGCGACCCGTACTGCGCGCGGCGGTGCCCGGGGTGCGGGATCGAGTACCCCGAGACCCGGCTCGAGGGCATCGGCCAGGATGCCGTGCGCTGCGCGAACTGCGGCG
>DASXRF010000224.1:0-3447 GCA_036506755.1 Solirubrobacteraceae bacterium
GCGGTGCGCGCCGGGCCGCGCACGGTCGTGCTGGCGCTCGCGCTGCGCCGCGAGTCGCTCGCGCGCCTGCGCGAGGACCCGCGCGCCGCGATCACGTTCTTCGGCCCCGACCTCGCTTGCACCGCCCACGGCCGCGCCGCGATCGTCGGCGAGCTCACCGACGGCGTCGTCGCGGTGCGCCTCGACGTCGAGCGCGTCCAGGACCACGGCCAGCCGACGTTCGCGGTCGAGGACGGCGTGCGCTGGCGCTGGACCGACCCCGAGGCCGAGCGCCGCGACGCCGAGGTGCACCGCGCGCTGCGGGCGCTGGCGGATAGCCTCCCGCCGCCGTGAAGCTCGCCACCTTCGTCCCCCACGGCTCGGACAGCGCCCACGCCGGCGAGGTCTCCGGCCACACCGTCACCGCGTTCCCCGACGGCACGTCCGTGCTCGACAAGCTGGCGGGCGGCGATCTCGCGCCGGCGCGGGGCGAGTCCTGGCCGCTGACCGACGTGCGCCTGCTGGCGCCGATCGCGCGGCCGCGGGCGATCTTCGGCATCGGCCTCAACTACGCCGACCACGCCGCCGAGACCGGACGCGAGCGCCCGGAGGCGCCGATCGTCTTCCAGAAGCAGCCGGCGGCCAGCGCGCCGCCCGGCGGGCCGGTGCGCGTGCCCGAGGTCGTGCGGCGCCTGGACTACGAGGGCGAGCTGGCGATCGTCATGGGCGCGGGCTTGACGGTCGCGGGCTTCGCGGTGGCCGACGACGTCACCGCGCGCGACCTGCAGCGCCGCGAGCCGCAGTGGACGCGCGCCAAGGGCGCCGACACGTTCTGCCCGTGGGGGCCGTGGGTGACCACCGCCGACGAAGTGGGCGAGCCGGAGTCGCTGATGCTGCGCACGTGGGTCAACGGCGAGCTGCGCCAGCAGGCGAGCACGGCGAACCTGATCTTCGGCGTCGAGGAGCTCGTGCGGTTCCTGGCCGAGACGATCACGCTCGAGCCGGGCGACCTCATCCTGACCGGCACGCCGTCGGGCGTGGGCTTCGCGATGGACCCGCCGCGCTTCCTCGAGCCGGGCGACCGCGTGCGGATCGAGATCGAGCGCCTCGGCGCGATCGAGCACGAGATCGTCGCGGCGTAGCGGACGGGTCCACTAGCTCTCCCAGAAGCTGTCGGGCGCGCGCCCGAGCGTGGCCGGCGCCCCGGCGCCCAGCAGGCACCGGGCGGCGACGGTCAGCGCCGCCGCGCCCGCCGCCATGGCCACCACGACGGCGACGAGGCGAATGTTGCCTGACACGGCGCTAGCAGCGCCCGCGCACGTTGAAGCGCCGCCCGTCGGCCAGCGTGACGACGTAGCGCACCGCGCGGTGGCGCCGGCGGATGCGCACGAGCAGCGGCGCCCGGCGGGCGCGAGCGACCAGCCGCCGCGGCGCGGCCATGACGCTCAGCCGCGCGGCGAGCCCGCGATCGGGGCCGGCGACCCGCACGACGCAGCGGCGCCGCCCGCGCGTGACGCGCACGACGATCCGCGGCGCCGGCTCCGCCTCCTGGCCGCCGGGCAGCGGGCTCTGCGCCGGCGGCGTGGCGTCGCGCAGCGCCACGAGCCCGCCGAGGACGCCGACGTAGGCCGTGCCGTCGCCGCCGATCGTGACCGGCGCGTAGTTGTTGTTGTAGCCCAGGCCCTCGCCGCCGAGGCGCTTGAAGACCGTCTTGCCCGTGCGGAAGTCCAGCGCGGTCAGGTACCACGCGTCGGCGTCGTCGCGCTGCGGGTCCTTCGTGTACGTGTAGACCAGGCCGTTGCCGAGCGAGAGCTTGGCCACGACCGACGGCGCGCGCTCGGCGCTGTGCCAGACCTTGCGGCAGGCGCCGCTCGTGCGGTCGACGTCGACGCGCTCCAGCCCGCCCGTCGTGGTCTTGCCCTGCTCGGTCGCCGCCGGGCCGCTGTAGCCGTAGTTGTTCTCGACGACCATCGCGCGGTCGGTGGCGATCAGCGAGTTGTCGGTCGCGCTCGCCCCCTTGTCGAAGACCGGCACGGCGCACAGGACGCGCGAGCCGCTGACGACCGGCGCGCGGCGCAGCACGACGACGTCCATCGGGTCGGCGTTGTCGGTGATCGCCACCAGGTCGCCGCCCATGAGCGTCGGCGTCGTGCCCGACCCGCGCTCGGTCTGGCCCGGCTTGCGCTCGCCCGCGTTGGCGTAGGTCTCGCGCCAGGTCACCGCGGGCGCGCCCTCCGGGCCGGTGTCGAAGCGATACAGCGCGGCGTCGGTGACGATGTACACGCCGCCGGTCTCGTCGACGGCGAACGAGTTGCCGATCGGCTCGTGGAGGTCGACCGACGTCACCCCCTGGGTTGCCGGTTCGATCCGGCCGACCACGCCGCCGGAGGAGACGAACCAGATCGCGCCCGACCAGTCGGGCAGCGCGGAGATGATCGACTGCCCATCGGGGACAGCCGCGGTCACGTCGACGTCGGCCTGCTCGACGAAGGTGTCGTTCTGCACCGCGACGGTGACGATGTGGCGCTCGGTCGTCGGGATGACCGCGCGGTCACGCTCGTCGAGGTAAAAGTAGCCGCCGCCGCCGAAGCTCGTGAACGCGGCGGTCGGGTCGCCGCCCGGCTGGCGGGGCGGCAGGTCCATGCTCGCGAGCTCGGCCAGCGTGCTCGGGTCGAGCAGCTTGAGCACCGGGCGGTCGAGGCCGACGCACACCGTGACGAGCCGGCCGCGGGCGTCGAAGGTGACCGACCCGCACTCGCGCGCGTAGAACGTCGAGACGCGGCGCATGTCGCGCCCCAGCGGGCCGGTCCGCGGCGACGCGTCGGTCTGGTAGGCGTCCTCGTGGAGGTTGCTCGAGCCGTTGGGCGCCATGAAGGGATGGCGCGGCGGCGCGGGCGTCGCCACCGGCGCGGGCGTCGCCGGGGCGCCGGCGAAGGCGGGCAGCGAGCCGGCGTCGGGCCCCTCGGGGATCGGGGTCTGCGCGCGCGCGGGAGCGCCCCCGGCCACGGCGGCGAGCACGGCGAGCGACGCGCACCGGCAGCGCACCTCGCGAAGGATGCCCGGTCAGCGCCCGGGGACGCGCAGGACCACGCTCGTCGGCCGGAGCTGCCGGTTGCCGGCCGCGTCGACGACGACCGCCGTGAAGCGGTAGCGCGCGGGGCCCAGCGCGCGCGTCGTCAGCTGGTAGCGCCCGGAGCCGAGCGCGTGCGCCCTGACCGTCCGCGGGCGCCGGCAGCGCTTGCCGCGGGCGCCGCGCGCGCACCCGGTCAGGCGCGTGAGCGTCGCGTGCACGTGGACGCCGCCGAGGTCGCGGTCGTCGCTGACGAGCAGCAGCAGCGTGCAGCGGCGCCGACCGCAGTGCCGGCGGGTGAACGACGACTTCGGCGGCGTCACGTCGCGCGTGGTCACCGATGGCGACGGGGCCGCCGGCGCCGGCGGCCGTGCGCCGACCGGGCCGAAGCCGTCCGT
>DASXRF010000225.1:0-3862 GCA_036506755.1 Solirubrobacteraceae bacterium
GGAGCCGACGAAGGGCGTGATCCTGTACCAGGAGCAGTCGATGCAGATCGCCAAGACGATCGCCGGCTTCTCCGGGCCCAAGGCGGACGACCTGCGCAAGGCGATCGGCAAGAAGAACCGCGAGGCGATGGCCAAGCTCAAGCCCGAGTTCATCGAGGGCTGCCGCGCCTCGGGCACGAGCGAGCAGCTCATCGAGCATCTGTGGGCGACCAATGAGCGCAGTGCGGACTACTCCTTCAACAAGTCGCACGCCGCGTGCTACGCGCTCATCGCCTACCGGACCGCCTGGCTGCGAGCGAACTACCCCGCCGAGTACATGGCGGCGCTGATCTCCAGCGTGATGTCGACCAAGGACAAGGTCCCGTTCTTCGTCGCGCGCTGCGAGGAGATGGGCATCGAGATCCTGCCGCCCGACGTCAACCTCTCCGACCACGAGTTCACCGTCGTCGAGGGCAACATCCGGTTCGGCCTCGACGCCGTCAAGGGCGTCGGCCACCAAGCGGTCGAGGCGATCAAGGCGGCGCGCGAGGACGGCGGGCCGTTCGAGTCGCTGTGGGACTTCTGCGCGCGCGTGGACTGCCAGAAGGTCAACAAGAAGGCGATCGAGGCGCTGATCAAGTGCGGCGCGTTCGGCTCGACCGGCGCGAGCCGCAAGGGCATGCTCGTCATGCTCGAGGCGGCCCAGGCCGCAGGGCAGAAGGTCCAGCTCGACGCGCAGGTCGGGCAGGGCTCGATCTTCGACCTCGACCCGACCCCGGCCTTCGCCCAGCCCCAGCACCCGCCGATCCCCGCCGAGGAGTTCGATCAGGCCGACCTGCTCGCCGTCGAGAAGGAGTCGATCGGCCTGTTCATCTCGGCGCATCCGCTCAAGCAGGTGCGCGAGGCGCTGCAGCTGAAGTGCGACTGCCGCATCGGCGAGCTCGAGGGCCGGCGCGACGGCGAGTGGGTCACGGTCGGCGGGATCGTCGCGCAGGCCAAGAAGCTGCGCACCAAATCCGGGACCAACATGATGTTCGCCACCCTGGACGACCTCGAGGGGGCGGTCGAGATCGTCGTCTTCGAGAAGGTCCTCAACGAGTACGAGGGCGCGCTCGGCGTCGACGAGGTCGTCGTCGTCCGCGGTCGCGTCGACCACAAGGAGGCGGGCAAGACGTCGGTGATCGTCAACTCCGCCGAGCCGTTCAAGCCGACGCCCGACGAGGTCGAGCGCGCACGGGCCGAGGTGCGCACGCGCGCCCTCACCGCGGCGCCGCTGCCGCTGCGCATCTGCGCCGACGCCGCCCGGCTGCCGGCGTCGGTGATCGACGACATCAAGCACGTGCTCGGGACCTTCCCGGGCGACAGCGAGCTGGTCCTCGAGCTGCAGACGAGCATCGGCCCGAAGCGGCTCAGATTCGGTCCGGAATTCCGCGTAGCGGCGACGCCGACGCTGCGCGCGGAGCTCGAGCTCATCCTCGGCCCAGCGGCTTTGACCGCCTAGCTTTTCCCGGGCGGGATCTGTACCTTCGCGCGTGCGACCCCCCAACCTTTCCGCTGGACCGGGGGATGGGGGGTCGCTCTATGTCCCTGTGTAGCGGGCGCCGGAGGCCCGGTCAAGCCCGGTCGCGCAGGCCACGTTCGCGAAGTGACACGGCGCGCGCGACCTCCGCGGCGCTAGGCCCGCTCTTGTCGGGTCCCTGCGTCTCGAGCACGCACGGCAGCCCCTCGAAGCGCGGCTCGGAGAACCACACGGCGGCGCCGTCGTCGCCGAGCTCGCCCTCGCCGACATTCGCGTGGTGGTCGCGGTTCGAGCCGAGCGGCGTCTGCGAGTCGTTGTAGTGCAGCGAGCCGAGCCGGTCGAGCCCGACCTGCGCGACGCAGTCGTCGATCACGGCGGCGAGGTCGTCCGCCGTGCGCACGTCGAAGCCCGACGCGTACAGGTGGCACGAGTCCAGGCAGATCCCCAGCCGGCGGTCGCCGCCGGCCGCGTCGAGCAGCTCGGCGAGCTCGGTGAACGAGCGGCCGAGCGTGCCCCCGGCCCCGGCCGTGTTCTCCAGGTGCAGCGGGCAGCCGCCGGTCTGCGCGAGCGCCCTCTTGATCGTCGTGCCCGCCCGCTTGATCGCCGGCGCCACCTCGCCCGCCTTGGCAGAGCCGGGATGCAGGATCACCGCGTGCGCGCCGAGCGCGTCGCCCACCCGCAGCGCGGCGATCAGCGCCGTCAGCGACTTGTCGCGGATCTCCTTGTCCTCGCTGGCGCAGTTGAGCAAGTAGACGGCGTGGATCAGCAGCGCGCCGATGTCCGAGCCGCCGACCGCCTCGTGGTAGGCCGCGACCTCCTCGTCCGAGTACTCGCGCGGCCGCCACGCCCGCGGGTTCTGGTTGAAGATCTGGATCGCGCGGCAACCGCGCTCGACCCCGCGCTCGACCGCCTTGGCCGGGCCGCCGGCGGGGGAGACGTGCGCGCCGATCAACATGGGCGCGGCAGCCTAGCCCGTACCATCCGACGGCTCATGCGCGTGCGCTTCGCCCCTTCCCCGACCGGCGCGCTGCACATCGGCGGTGCCCGGACCGCGCTCTACAACTGGCTGGCCGCCCGCCACGCGGGCGGCACCTTCGTCCTGCGCATCGAGGACACCGATCGTGAGCGCTCGACGCCCGAGAACGTCGAGCAGATCCTCGACGCGCTGCGCTGGCTCGAGCTCGACTACGACGAGGGGCCGATCTTCCAGTCCCAGCGGGCCGACCGCCACCGCGAGGTCATCGAGCAGCTGCTCGCCGGCGGGCACGCCTACCGCTCCAACGCGGCCGCCGAGGACGTGCGCGCCTACAAGGACCGGCACGGGGCCGACCGCGGCTTCCGCGGCGAGCCCGAGGAGACGGGCGCCGTGCGCCTGCGCGTGCCCGACGACGGCGCCACGGTCGTGCGCGACCTCATCCGCGGCGAGACCGCGTTCCAGAACGTCCACATGGACGACGCCGTCATCGCGCGCGCCGACGGGACGCCCCTCTACAACCTTGCCGTCGCCGTCGACGACCTCGACGCGGGCATCACCCACGTCATCCGCGGCGACGACCACTACTCCAACACGCCCAAGCAGCTGCTCGTGCTGCAGGCGCTTGGCGCCGAACAGCCCGTCTACGCGCACCTGCCGCTCCTGCACGGCCCCGACGGCAAGAAGCTCTCCAAGCGCCACGGGGCGGCGTCGGTCCAGGAGCTGCGCGACGCAGGCTACCTGCCCGAGGCGGTGCGCAACTACCTCGCGCTGCTCGGGTGGGGCGACGTCGACGACGAGACGATCATTCCGACGGCCGAGCTGGTCAAGCGCTTCGAGCTCGAGCGCGTGCAGAAGAACCCGGCGCGCTTCGACGAGAAGAAGCTGCGCTGGATGAACGGGCGCTACATCCGCGAGCTGCCCGTCGCGGACCTGACGCAGCGGCTGGAGGACTACCTGCATCGCGACGGCAAGCTCGGCGGGGCGGTCTTCGCCGCGCGCGAGAAGATCCAGACCCTGGCCGACTTCTGGCCGCTCGTCGGCCCGATCTACGACGGGCCGGTCGACGATGCGCGAGCGCGCGAGCAGTGGCTCGACGAGGCGGGGCGCGCCGTCCTGGCGGCCGCCCGCGAGGTGCTCGCCGAGGTGCCCGAGTGGGACACCGGCCACCTCGACGAGGCACTGCGCCGGGTGGTCGAGCAGCGCTCGGCGAAGCCCAAGCACGTCTTCCAGCCGATTCGCGTCGCGGTCGTCGGGACGACCGTCTCGCCGGGCATCTTCGAGACCCTCGAGCTGCTCGGGCGCGATGAGACGCTGCGGCGCCTCGACGCCGCGCTCGTCAACACCCGATGACCCCGCCGGACGACGGGCTCAACCAAACGTCCAGTGGT
>DASXRF010000226.1:0-2303 GCA_036506755.1 Solirubrobacteraceae bacterium
GATTGCCCGTGCGCCACAGCACCTGCAGGCTTTGCAGCGCGCAAATGAGGTCCGCCTCGCCCGAGCGGACCTCAAGCGCCGCATCGCCGAGGGGCGGCTGAGCGCTGCGGAGCTCGTGCTGCGACGCCCGCCAGAAGTGGACGGGATGGCCGTCGCCGACCTGCTCATGAGCCAGCGGCGCTGGGGCCGCACCCGGTGCCGCAAGTTCCTCGCCGGGATCCCGCTGGCCGAGAACAAGACGATCGGCTCGATGACCGACCGCCAGCGCGGGGCGCTGGCGATGCAGCTGGCCGCGTGCGATCCCGCGCGCCGGCCGGCGAAGACTGCACCGGTCCGCGTGCTGGCCGGCGCCGCCTGACTCGGGCCCGCTTTCGGGCTCGCGACGTGGCCTGACCGGCGTCGCGAGCCCGGAGGCGATCAGATCACACGCGGAACGTGATCCCGCCCGTGCGGCGGCGGAAGGCCGCCCGCAGGGCCAGGAACGCGGCGACGAAGACCACCGCGCCCGCCGCGACCGCCACCACCCGGGCCACCCCCACCCCGAGGCCCAGCACGCCCATCGTCAGCACGGCGCCCGCGAGGGCCAGCAGCGACGAGTGCGACCGGTACCCGGCGAAGTGCTCGCGGATGGCCAGCTCGAGCGAGGCGAGGCCGACGAGCGCGAGCCCGCAAACGACGAACAGCCCGCCGCGGTTCCCGCCGTGCAGGAAGCCCACCACCATCAGCACGAGCCCGCCGAGGATGCACAGCTCGACGAGCGGGAACGGCGACCACGGCGCCTTGGGCGCCTCGTCGAGCCGCGCGCGGCGCCCGGCGACCGGCGGCGGCCGCCGCGGCGTCGGCGCGGGCAGCGGCTCGCGCCGCTCCGCGGCGGGCGGCAGGGGACGCTTGCGCGAGCGGCGACCCATCAGCTCCCCGGCGGTGTCAGGCGGCTAACGGGCAGCCGGAGGAGAGCTTGACCTGCCACCACCCGCACAGCATGCCGATCAGCCCGAGCCGGGGGCGCACGTGCCAGACGCCGCAGCCGCCCTCGCCGAGGTCGGCGTTGGCGATGCGCACGAAGCGATGCTTGCCCGGCTCGAGCAGCATGCGCTCGAGCAGCCGGCGGTTGCGCTCCTCCTGGTCGGCGCGCTCGGCGAGCTGCGCGCGCGCCTGCGCGAGCTTGCTCGACAGCCGGTCGCGCAGGTCCTCGAGCTCGCCCAGCGACAGCACGCGCGGGCCGGCGCTGTAGGCCGGCGTGAGCGAGACGTCCATGCCGGTGCGCGGGAAGGCGCTCACCAGCGTGTGCTGCAACTCACGCTCCAGGCGGGCGACCTGCTCGCGCAGGTTGCGCCGCGCGCCGCGCTCGTCGACCCGGACACGCGGCGTGCCAGCGACCACAGCCATGGGGAGCAGTCTACCCCGCGTCCTGGAGGACGCCAAGGCACGTCCACATGGCCTCGTCGACGAAAATGCCCGGTACTCCCGGGACTTGCACGGTGTAGATGAGCATCCGCGTGGTGTCCCAGGTCACGCCGTAACCCTCGAAGACGGGGCCGAACAGCGTCGCCAGCGGGCCGTCGGCGTCGCACACCGCGAGGCGGCCGTCCGGCGCAGTGCCGATGCCCAGCGGCTCGCGCGCGCGCCCCGCGTCGACCGCCCACAGCGGGATCCCGGTCTCGACGAGCGCGATCAGCAGCGCGTCGTCGAGCAGGTTCGTGGCCTCGAAGGCCCCCTTGACGAGCCGGCGCACGGCCGCCTCCTCGACCGGCGTGCGCGTCGTATCGGGGTCCAGCCCGACCTGGCGGAAGAACACGCGGTAGGCCGACGGGATGGGCGAGCGGCGCAGCGCGATGGCCTGCGCGCCGCGGAAGCGGTCCGACAGCATCCGGAGCCGGTCGCGCACCTCGGGCGGCGTCTTGCCCGAGCCCCGCTCGACCGCCATCGTGCGCAGCCGCAGCTCCGGGAACTCGTCCCGGACCTGGTCGGCAACCCAGCCCTCGGCCAGTAGGGGCTCGTCGAGGTCCCCCTCCACAGCCCTCAGGATGACGCATGCTCAGGCGCCGCGCGGCGGGCGCCAGCCGCGCCTCACCGAGAGGGCGACCAGCCCCCGCAGCTCGGCGCGCAGACGCGCCGTGGAGACCGACCCGATGAGGTTCTTCGTCACGATGCCGCCGGTCGTGGCGAGCGTGATCTGCGGGCAGACGGCGACGCCGTAGAGGTTGGCGACGACGCCGTCGCTGTCGTAGCCGACCGGGAACCGCCAGCCGTGGCCGCGGATGGCCGAGCGCAGGCCCGCGCGGTCGCCCCGGATCGCGACCGCC
>DASXRF010000227.1:0-17750 GCA_036506755.1 Solirubrobacteraceae bacterium
GGTCCGGCGACGGCCTCGATGTCGCGCTGCGGCAGGCCGAAGTCGCGCGCCGCCTTGAGGATCGCCAGGTACCGCAGGACGGGGTTGTACGCCACCATCGGTGACGGCCTACCCGCGACGCAGCAGCGGCTATGCCAGCTGTCGCCCGAGGTCGCGCAGGTCCACGCGGTGGGCCCAGATCAGCGCCTCGGCGACGGCGAGCCAGAGCTCCTCGGGGATCTCGGCCTGCAGCTCGAGGCGGGCGAGCGCGTCGGCCAGCGCGGCGTCGTCGCGGATCGGCACGCCGGCGGCCTTGGCCTCCTCGATGATGCGCTTCGCGATCTCGCCGCGGCCCGCCGCGACGACCTTCGGCGCGCCGGTGCCCTCGTAGCGCAGGGCGGCCGCGCGGCGCTCGCCGTCAGGCCGAGACATCGAGCACCTCCGCGTGGGCGACGATGTCGACCGCGGCGGGCCGGCCGAGCGCGCCGGCGAGCGCCGCGCGCAGGTCGCCGCTCGCCGCGCGCAGCCGCTCGGCGACCTCGCCGGCCGGCACGTGGGCGACGGCGCGGACGGCGCCGCCCTCGAGGGTCAGTGCCAGGTCGACGCGCCCCAGGCCGGCGCTCTCGTAGCGCAGCGTCACGGTCGAGCGCGCGCGCTGGGCCGCCGGCGAGGGGTCAGACCCCTCATCGGGCTCGACGAGCAGCCGCGCCGCGGCGCCGCCGGGCAGCGCCACCGCGACCGTCGGCACGGGCGCCGGGGCGGCGGGCGCGGGGGCCTGCGCCTCCGGAACCTGCTCGACGACCTGCAGCACGAGCCGCTCCGCGCTCGCCTCGCGGACCTTCAGGCGCACGACGGCGCCGGGCTCCAGCCCGGGCGGCAGCGTCGCCGCCAGGCGCATGCCGGCGAGCATGATCGCGCCGCCCTTGAGCACGCGCGCGGGCAGGACAGCCCCCTCGCGCAGGGGCTGGTCCTGGGGCCGCGCACCCATCCCGGCAAGGGCCTTCAACAGGACAAGCTGGACGTCCATGTGGCCTCAAAGATCGGCCGCAACGGCCGACCACTGCAATCGAGATGGACCGTGGTCTGTACATCGCCGCCTCGGGGATGCTCGCCGAGATGGCCCGCCAGGACCTCCTGGCCAACGACCTCGCCAACGCGTCGACGCCCGGCTACAAGGCCGATCGCGCCGAGCAGCGCTCGTTCGCCGACGTGCTGCTGGCCAACACGCGCACCGGCGCGCCGGTCGGGCCCGTCGGGACCGGCTCGGCGATCACCAGCCAGGGCACCGACCTGTCGGGCGCGCCGCTCAAGGACACCGGCGAGCCGCTCGACTTCGCCATAGCCGGCGACGGCTTCTTCGCCGTGCGCACGCCACAGGGGCAGCGCTTCACGCGCAACGGCTCCTTCCAGACCGACGGCAACGGGCAGCTCACCGACCAGCTCGGCAACCCGGTGCTCGACGAGCAGGGCCGCGCGATCACGGTCGGAACCGACGGCACGGTCCCGCCCACGGCCCTCGGCGTCTTCGCGGTCACGGGCGCGCGCAAGGCGGGCGACAACCTCTTCACCGGCACCGCCGCCGGCCGCGCCACGGGCGAGGTCCGCTCGGGCGCGCTCGAGGACTCGGGCGTCAACCCCGCGCGGGCGATGATCGACATGATCGCCTCCCTGCGCGCCTTCGAGTCCGGCCAGAAGGCCATCCAGACCATCGACGCCACCCTCGACCAGGCGGCGACGAAGGTCGGCTCGACCTCGTAGACGTCGTAGGACGACCGTCCAGCCTCCTCAACCGGCGGGTGGGCCGACCGACTACCCGGGTTGACCAAGACCCGAGATCGGCTGGACCGCCTCGTGCGGAGGCCGGGCTCTCCAGGAGACCCATTGCTCGAAGGCATGTACTCCGCCGCGGCCGGGATGGCCGCGCAGCAGCAGCGCATCGACGCGCTGAGCAACGACCTCGCCAACGTCAACACGACGGGCTACAAGCGCGTGCGCATCGCCTTCCGCGACCTGCTCTACACGCCGACCGGCGCGGGCGCCGCGCGGGGGATCGCCTCGGGCGCCGGCGCCGCCGCCGCCATGGTCGGCCGCAGCACCGCGCAGGGCGTCACCCAGAGCTCCGACCGCCCGTTCGACGTCGCCCTCGACGGCCCCGGCTACCTCGAGGTCACCGACCGCAACGGCCGCCGCCTCCTGACCCGCGACGGCTCGCTGCAGCGCCGCGCCGACGGCCGCCTGGTCACGAGCACGGGCGCGCAGACCGGCGTCACCCTCCCGGCGGGCGTGGCCGACGACGCCGTCGCCATCGGCGCCGATGGCACCGTTCGGGCCGCCAATCGCGTCGTCGGGCGGCTGCGCCTCGTCAACGTCCCCGCGCCCGAGGGCCTCCAGGCCCAGGGCGACAACCTCTTCCTGCCGACCGCCGCCAGCGGCCGCCCGGCCGCCGCCGGCGGCACCTCCGTGCGCCAGCACGTCCTCGAGGGCGCCAACGTCGACCTCGCCGGCGCGATGACCGATCTGATCGACGCGCAGCGCAGCTACGAGATGGCCTCCAAGGCGATCACGACCCAGGACCGCCTGATGGAGATCGCCAACGGGGTGAAGCGATGAGCATCCCCGCGCTGCCGCCGGTCGACCGCACGGCGCTGCCCGCCGACATCCGCGACGGCTCGCCCGAGCGGCGCAAGTCCTACACGGCGGCGCTCGGCTTCGAGCGCATGCTGGTCGCCGAGCTCGCCAAGTCGCTCTCGCACACCGCCAAGGACGACGACGAGAGCGCCGACGCGGCCACGAGCACCTACCGCGACCAGCTGCCCGGGGCGCTGGCCGACGGCATCATCGCCGGCGGCGGGCTCGGCCTCGCGCGACAGCTCGTCCCGGCGGCGAAGGAGACCAAGCGATGAGCGCGCTGCTCGACTCGACGCTCGGCCCGGCCGTCCTGGGCCACCTCGACAGCCAGCTGGTCTCCGCGCGCCGGCTGCTCGACCTCGTCCTGCGCCAGGGGCAGGCCATCCGCGCCCAGGACGTCGAGAGCGTCCTCGCGCGCCTGGCCGAGATCCAGGGCGAGATGGAGGCCCGCGGCCGCCTCGAGGCCGACCGTGCCCGCCTGCTCGAGCAGGCCGGCGCCGCGCTGGGCCTGCCCGCCCACGCGGTCACCCTCGACGCCCTGACCTCGCTGATGTCGCCCGCCGACGGGCGCGGCGCCTGGGAGCGCAGCGGCGAGCTGCGCGGCCTGCTCGGCGAGATCGCCCGCGAGCACGGCGTCAACCGCGCGCTGATGCGCCAGGAGCTCGCCTTCCTCGACCACCTGACCCGGATCATTTACCCCACCCACCCGGCTGGCTCGGACACCGGCTACCGCCCGCCCGCCGAGGCCGGCGCCCCGCACCTGCCCGCCGCGACCCCGCGCGCCGCCGCGCTGCGGACGCTCGACCTGCAGGCCTGACGCCATGACCGTCTCCAGCTTCTTCGGACTCAACACGGCGCTGCGCGGGCTGCTGGCCCACCAGCGCGCGCTCGACGTCACCGCGCACAACATCGGCAACGCCTCCACCGAGGGCTACAGCCGCCAGCAGACGCAGCTCGCCGCCGCCGACCCGATGAAGCTGCCCAGCATCACCGGCGGCGGCGCGGGCATGCTCGGCGCCGGCGTCGACGTGACCGGCTTCAACCGCGTCCGCGACGCCTTCGCCGACCTGCAGTACCGCGCGCAGAGCATGACGCTCGGCCAGCACCAGACGACCGCGGAGCTGCTCAGCTCGGCCGAGCTGTCGCTCAGCGAGCCGACCGACAACGGCATCGGCCAGGTCCTCGCAAAGTTCTGGAGCGCCTGGGACGACCTCGCGAACCATCCCGAGTCGCCGGCCACGCGCCAGGCCCTCGTCAACCAGGCGGCGCTGCTGACCGACCGGATCAACACGCTGCAGGGTGACCTGACGGCGGTCCGCACCGAGGCGCAGACGCAGTACTCGCTGCTGACCGGGCCGACCGGCGACGTCCTCGCCGCCGCGCAGGAGATCGCCCAGCTCAACGCGTCGATCCGCTCGGCCTACCAGCAGGGCGCCGCGCCGAACGACCTGCTCGACCGGCGCGACGTCGCGCTCGACAAGCTCAGCAGCCTGGCCCAGGTCTCGGTGACGGACCTCGGCGACGGCTCGATCCGCGTGAGCTTCGGCGACGCCGCCACGCCGCTCGTCGACGACACGACCGTGGCCTGGCCGCAGACGCTGACCAGCCCGGGCGGCCGGCTCGGGGCGCTGCTGAAGATCGCCGACACCAGCGCCGCGGGCACGATCACCGGCTACCTGAGCGATCTCGACGCCGTCGCGTCGCAGCTGATCAGCTCGGTCAACTCGCTGCACGTCGCCCCGTTCTTCTCGGGCACCAACGCCGCGACGATCGCCGTGGCCGCGACGGCGAGCACCGTGCAGGCGGCGCCGGCCGGCTCGCCCGCCGGCGCCAACCAGATCGCCCTCGGCATCAGCGCGCTGCGCGGCGGCGCCGTCGACACGGCCTACGCGAACCTCGTCGCCCGCATCGGCGGCGAGTCGCGCGCCGCCCAGCAGCAGGAGACCACGACCCAGGCGCTCGTCGATGCCGCCAGCGACCGCCGCCAGTCGGCGTCGGGCGTCTCGATGGACGAGGAGATGACGAACATGGTCCGCTTCCAGCGCGGCTACCAGGCGTCGGCCCGCGCGATGTCGACCATCGACGAGATGCTCGACACGCTCATCAACCGCACCGGCCGGGTGGGGCTGTAGCGATGCTCGGCCGCGTCACCAACAACACGATGAGCCGGGCGCTGCTCGGCGACATCACGTCGCTGACCGCGCGGATCGCCCGCACGCAGGAGTCGATCTCCTCCGGCCGCCAGCTGACCGCCCCGTCCGACGACCCCCTCGCCACGCAGCGCTCGCTCGGCCTGCGCAGCGCCATCGAGGGCGCCCAGCAGCACCAGCGCAACATCGACGAGGCGACGGGGTGGATGGAGACGACCGACAGCGCCCTGTCGGACGCGGCGTCGATCGTCAACCGCGCCCGCGAGCTCACGGTGCAGGGCGCGTCGGACTCGCTCGGCCCCGAGCAGCGCGCCGCGATCGCGCTCGAGATCGACCAGCTCGTCGAGGCGGTCAAGGAGAGCGCGAACGCGACCTTCCAGGGCAGCTACGTCTTCGCGGGCGCCGCGACGACGACCGCCCCCTACGCGTCGGGGAGCAACGTCTTCGGCGCCGACCCGAGCGGCAACGTCGCGCGGACGATCGGCCCCGGCGTCTCGGTCAAGATCAACACGAACGCCAGCGATCTCTTCGGGTCGGGCACGCCCGCGGCGCCGGACGGCAAGCTGATCTCGACGCTGCAGGCGATCTCGGCGCACCTCAAGACGAACACCGCCGCCGCGCACGACGCGCTGCGCAACGGCGACCTCGCCGCCCTGTCGGCGAACCTCGACACGCTCAGCCAGGCGCGCGCCACGGTCGGCGCCGTCATGAGCCGGCTCGACTCCGCCAAGAGCCGCCTGGCCGACGTCGAGCTGACCACCACCAAGCTGCTCTCCGAGACCGAGGACACCGACCTCGCGAAGGCCGTCCTCGATCTCACCAACCAGCAGAACGTGTACCAGGCCGCCCTGCGGTCGGGCGCATCAGTCATCCAGCCATCGCTCCTCGACTTCCTGCGGTAGGGAGGCCGTCACCACACCATGCCCACCCAGACCATCACCCTCGAGTCGACCCGCTTCGGGTCGGTCGAGATCCCGCCCGAGGCGGTCGTCGACTTCCCGACGGGGCTCATCGGCCTCGGCGGGCGGCGCTACGCCATCCTGGCGCGCGACGAGGACGCCACGTTCGTGTGGCTGCACTCGCTCGAGGACCCGGACCTCGCGCTGCCGCTGACCAACCCGTGGCGCTTCTTCGCCAACTTCGAGGTCGAGCTGGCCGACGACGAGGCCGAGCGCATCGGCGTCGACGAGGCCGAGGAGACGGCGGTTTATGTCACCGTCCGGGCGGCGGAATCGCTCGAGGACTTCAGTGCGAACCTCCGCGCGCCGATCTTGATCGCACACGGATCAGGTCACCAGGTGATCAACCAGGCGCCCGACGCCCCTGTTCGCGCTCCCCTCTTCGCGAACACGAGCGAGGTTGCAGCCTAGGGGGAACCCTTAGAGGCTACGGTCCGAACAAATCGCTCCAGTTCCCCACGGCTCCAAGGAGGAACCGTTCTCATGCTCATCATCACGCGGCGGCCGGGCGAGAAGGTCATGCTCGGCGACGACGTCGTCATCGAGGTGATCGAGGTCTCCGGGTCAAGTGTGCGCATCGGCATCGATGCGCCCAGGTCCATCCCTGTCTACCGCGAGGAGCTCTGGCAGGCCGTCAAGGCAGAGAACGAGGCGGCCGCCAAGGCGGACGCCAAGCTGCCCGACAACCTCCCGCTCAAGACCTGAGCGGACCTGCCGACTACCCGGGCCGGCAAGGAAAGGAACCATGTCCCTTCGTATTCAGCACAACGTCGAGGCGCTCAACGCCCACCGTCAGCTTCAGAGCACCTCTGAGAAGCTGTCGAAGGCCATGGAGCGTCTTTCCTCCGGCTACCGGATCAACCGGGCCGCCGACGACGCCGCCGGGCTCGCCATCTCCGAGAAGATGCGCGGTCAGATCAGTGGCCTCGCTCAGGCGCAGCGCAACCTCCAGGACGCGGTCTCGATGGTGCAGACCGCGGAGGGCACGCTTCAGGAAGTCCACTCGATGCTCCAGCGCGTTCGCGAGCTGGCCGTCCAGTACAAGAACGGCACGCTCTCGCCGCAGAACCAGGCCGCGCTTCAGAGCGAGGTCAACCAGCTCGCCTCGGAGATCGAGCGCCTCGGCGTCTCGGCCGCCTTCAACGGCATCAAGCTGCTCAACTCGCAGGTCGTCATCTCGTTCCAGGTCGGCGCCAACGACGGCGAGACCATCGGCGTGTCGACGATCTCGCTCGGTCAGAAGCTGCCCACGTCGGTCTTCGACCTCAGCGGCACGGCCGACATCTCGGAGGTCGACGCCGCCATCGACGCCGTCTCCGCCCAGCGCGCGATCTTCGGCGCGGTGCAGAACCGCTTCGAGCACTCGCTCGCCAACATCGCGATCTACCAGGAGAACCTGGTCGCCGCCGAGTCGCGCATCCGCGACGTCGACATGGCGGAGGAGACGGTCGAGATGACCAAGAACCAGATCCTCTCGCAGGCCGGCACGGCGATGCTCGCGCAGGCCAACCAGCTGCCGCAGAACGTTCTGTCGCTGCTGCGCGGCGGCTGAGCACGCTTCACACCTTCGTTGGCGAAGCCCGCGCCCTTGATGGACAAGGGGGCGGGCTTCGTCGTCTGAAGCTCAAAAACGGACCGATGGCACCGATCACTCCACACGTGGACGTCGCCGAGTACCTGCCCCTGTTCCTGGCGGAGGCCGGCGAGCATCTCGAAGAGCTCAACGTCGCGGTCGTCCGCATCGAAGCGGACCCCGCCGACACCGAGACCGTCAACGAGATCTTCCGCATCGCGCACTCGCTGAAAGCGATGAGCGCCACGATGGGCTTCGCCGGCATCGCCGCGCTGACCCACACGATGGAGGACGTCTTCGAGCTGCTGCGCCAGCGCAGCGGCGGCCTGAGCCCTGACGCCGTCGACGTCGTCTTCGAGTGCCTCGATGCGCTGTCGGCCGCGGTCGACGGGATCGAGGCCGACGGCGACGAGCGCATCGACCCGGCGCCGCTCGTCGCGCGCCTCGAGCGGCTCGTCCGCCGGCGCGGCGACCACCAGCCCGCGCCACCGGCCCCGAGCGGTCCCCCCGCGGCCGTCGTCAAGGCGCTGTCGGCCGGCGGGCGCGTCGTGCGCGTCAGCGCGGCGCTGGCCACCGACACGGCGATGCCCGCGGTGCGCGCCTACATGGCGCTCGCCGCGCTGGCCGAGCACGGCGACGTGCTCGCCGCCACGCCGTCCGAGGACGAGCTCGAGGGCTTCACCGCCCCGGTCGTCGAGGCGTGGCTGCGCACCGACCAGCCGGTCGACGTGATCGCCGGCGCGGTCAAGGCCGTCCCCGAGATCGACGAGGCCACGCTCTTCGAGCTCGGCGGGGCCGGCACCGCCCCGCGCCCGCGCCGCCGGGTCGCCGCGTCCGCGCGCCGCCGCCGCGCGCCCGTCGTCCGCGTGGACGGCGAGCGCCTGGCCGAGCTCGGCCGCGCGGTCGACGAGCTGCGCGCCCGCGAGGCCGAGGTCGCGCGCCTGGCCGCCGCGGCGAAGGCGCCCACGCTCGCTCACGCGGTCGAGGAGCTGGCCCGCAGCTCGCAGGCGGTCCACGCCGCCGCGCTCGAGCTGCGCGTCGCCCCGGTCGAGGAGGTCTTCCTGCGCCTCCCGCGCATGGTGCGCGACCTGTCCAAGCGCCTGGGCAAGGAGGTCGAGCTGCGGCTCGTCGGCCAGTCCACCCGCCTGGACCGCACGGTCGTCGACGCGCTGGCCGACCCGCTCGTCCACCTGGTGCGCAACGCGCTCTCACACGGCTGCGAGACCCCCGACGAGCGCGAGGCCGCGGGCAAGCCCCGCGCCGCGACGCTCGAGATCGCCGCGCGCGAGGGCGACGGCGAGGTCCTCGTGGAGGTGCGCGACGACGGCCGCGGCGTCGACGTCGCGGCGGTGAGCGCGCGCGCCGCCGAGCGCGGGCTGCTCGATCCCTCGCAGGCCGCCGCCCTCGACGTCGAGGGAGCGCTCGAGCTGCTCTTCGCCCCCGGCTTCTCCACCGCGAGCGCCACCAGCGACATCTCCGGCCGCGGCATCGGGCTCGACGCCGTCCGCGACCGGGTCCGCGCGCTGGGCGGCGACGTCGTCCTGCTCTCCTCGCTCGGCGAGGGGACCGTCGCGCGGCTGCGCCTGCCCGCCTCCGTCCAGGCCGATCCGCCGGAGCTGGAGATGGCCGCATGACCGCGCCCGTCTACACCGACCAGCACCTCGACACGCTGCGCGAGGTGGCCAACATCGGCGCGGGCACGGCGAGCACCGCCCTGGCCGGGCTGCTGGGGCGGCCGGTCGACATCTCGATCCCGGTGGCCAACGCGCTCCCGCTCGCCGACGGCATTGCCGGCCTCGGCACGCCCGGAGCGCGCGTCACCGGCGTGCTCGTGCCGGTGGCCGGCGACATCCCGGCGCTGGTCCTCGCGGTCTTCGCGTCAGAGGGCGCCGCGGGCCTGTGCGAGCTGCTCGGCGTCGCCGGCGAGGGCGAGCTCGGCCTGTCGGCGCTCGCCGAGGCGAGCAACATCCTCGCCACCCACTACCTCGGCTCGCTCAACGCGATGACCGGGCTCGCGCTCGAGCCCGAGCCGCCGCAGCTGACCCACGAGCTCCCCGCCGACGTCCTGCACAGCGCCGTCGCCGTGCGCCTCGGCGCGGCCGAGCTCGTGCTCTTCATCGGCACCGAACTGCGCGTCGAGGGCGGGTCGTGCGCGCTGTCGTTCCTGTTCGTCCCCGGAGCGGCCGCCGCGGCCGAGCTCCTGTCCCGTCTGGGGGTGCCGCTGTGAGCCTGCTGTCCGCCGACGCCGTCGCCGCGCTCGTCGACGCCGCGCGCGAGGGCCAGCTGCCCGCGGAGAAGGGGCCGGGCGGCAAGCCGCGCAAGCGCCGCGCAGCGTCGATCCGCGTGGTCGACTTCCGCCGCACCGTCAAGTTCAAGGCCGAGCACCAGGATCGCCTCAAGCGCGCCGCCGAGACGTTCTGCCGCGTGGCCGCCACGCGCCTGACCAGCGAGCTGCGCACGCACGCCGACCTGGAGCTCATGCAGGTCGAGCAGGGGATGTGGTCGCGCGTCCACGCCGACCTGACCGCCACCTCGCTGTGCGGCGTGCTCGCGCCCGCCGAGGACCGCCCGCCCGTCGTGCTCGCGCTCGAGCAGCCGCTCGTGCTCGAGGCCGTCGACCGGCTGCTCGGCTCCGACGGCAGCGCCGAGGTCGTCGGCCGGGCCCTGACCGAGGTCGACCGCCTCATCGCCCGCCGCTTCTTCACCACGCTGGCCAACTGCCTGGGCTCGGCGTGGAAGGAGATGTGCAGCGAGGAGCTCGAGCTCCAGCGCGTGATGAGCTACGAGCAGCTCGCCGACGTCGCCGCGATCGAGGAGCCGACGCTCGTGCTCACCGTCGAGGTCAAGCTCGACCGGGTGTCGACGGTCATGACCGTGCTCGTCCCCTTCACCGCGATCGGCGCCCTCCTGGCGCGCATGCGCAGCGCGCCGCCGCGCGACGAGCGCAGCGGCGAGGCCGTCGCCGCCAGCCTGCGCGACATCGGCATCGAGCTGCGCGCCGAGGTCGGCCAGACCGAGCTGACCGCGGAGCAGGTGCTCCAGCTCAAGCCCGGCGACGTCCTCGCGCTCGAGTCGCCGGTCGCCGGGGGCGTCGTCCTCTACGCCGACCGCGTCCCGCTGTCGACCGCGCGCCCAGGGCGCAACGGCCGGCGCCGCGCGGTGCAGGTCGACTCGACGCTGGAGGAGGGGCGATGACCACCCACGAGGCGCTGATCGCGCTGGCCAGCTCGAGCGCCGACGCGGCCGCCGCCGTCCTGCGCCAGCTCGCGCCCGGCGAGCTCACCGAGACCGAGTTCGAGGTCGGCCTGATCGAGCGCGAGGCCGTCGAGGCGCTCCCGCTGCCCGCCGTGGTCGCGAGCGTGGCCTACGTCAACGGCGCGCAGGGCGGCAACCTCTTCGTGATGCCGGTCACGGCCGCGCGGCGGCTGGCCGGCACGATGATCGGCAGCGAGGACCTCGACGTCGAGCCCCAGGGCGACGCGCTGTCCGAGCTCGAGCTCTCGGCCGTCGGCGAGGCGATGAACCAGATGATGGCCGCTGCGGCGACGGCGACCGGCGAGGTGCTCGGCGAGCTCGTCGAGCTCGCGGCGCCCGACGTGCACGTGGCGCAGGCCAAGGGCGACATCAAGGCGAACTTCCAGGGCGCGACGCGGATGACCGTAGCGGTGATGACGCTGTTCGGCGAGCCGTGCCGCCTGGTCCACCTCATCCCGACCGTCTTCACCATGCGCATGACGCAGGCGCTCGCCTCGGGCGCCGGCGCCGGCGCCGCGGGCGACGGGCCCGCCGCCGCGGCGCTGCGCGACGCGCTGCGCGACGTGCCGCTGCGCGTCTGGGCCGAGCTCGGGCGCGCCCGCCTGCGCAGCGTCGACGTCGCCGCGCTGGGCGACGGGGCGATCGTCGACCTCGACCGCGCCGCGGACGACCCGGTCGACATCTTCGTCAACGGGTCGCGCATCGCCACGGGGCGGCTGATCCGCGTCGACGAGACCGACTGGGCGGTGCGCCTCGAAGAGGTGTTCCAGACCGCCGAACCACCCACCACACCCGAGGGAGGCCGCTGATGGCACGCGTGCTCGTCGTCGACGACGCCGTCTTCATGCGCCGCGTCGTGACCGACGCCCTCGCCAAGGCCGGCCACGAGGTCGTCGGCGAGGCGTCCAACGGCACCGAGGCGGTGCAGCGCTACCAGGAGCTGCGCCCCGAGGTCACGACGCTGGACATCACGATGCCCGAGAAGGACGGGGTCAGCGCGCTGCGCGAGATCCTCTACCTGGACCCCGCGGCGCGCGTCGTCATGTGCTCGGCGCTCGGCCAGGAGACCAAGGTGCTCGAGGCGATCCGCTCCGGCGCCAAGGACTTCGTCGTCAAGCCGTTCGAGGCCGAGCGCCTCCAGGCGGCCGTGGCGAAGGCACTTGCCTAACCGACCACCGGCAGGTTCTTCGCGTTGATCCCGCGCCCGCGCGGGACGCGGAGCGATGTGGACGATCACGCTGCGCGACCTGCAGTACGTCGGCGAGATCGGCCCGCTGCTCGGGCTGCCGCGCGTAGCCCGCTCAGGCGGGCTCCCACGTCTCGCCGCTGACCCGTCGCTCGACGCGCACCTGCCACGCGGCGGCCAGGCGCCACAGCTCGGCCGGAGCAGTCGGGCCGGGAAGCTCGCAGACCGCGGCCACCTCGGGCGTGGCCATGCGCCCGAAGCGCCGCAGCGCGCCGAGCGCGTCCGGGCGCGGCCCGGCCGCCGGCGCGACGCCGGCGTCGAGCGCCGCGGCCCGCCAGTCCTCCGGCGCCCAGGTGTCGTAGGCCCACCGCTCGCCCGCCGGGCCGTGCACCTGCAGGCTCGGGAACGCGACGCGCGGGTGCTCGCCGCGCAGCTCGGGCGCGACCGAGCGCGTGCGGTCCAGATCGGCGCCGAACGCTTCGACGATCGCGTGCGAGCCCAGGTCGACGCGGAAGCGCTCGACGTCGAGCCCCGGCACGGTGCGCGCGAGCTCGACGAGCGGCTCGGCGCTGTCCAGGCTGCGCCGCTCGAAGGCGAGCCCCTCCCGCGCCCGGCGCAGGTAGGCGCCGTCGAGCCCCTGCTCGCCCGCCGCCTTGACCGCCAGGCACGACGGATACGACGATCGCGGGGGCGCGTCGAGCCACAGCCGCGGGTCGGCCGGCATGCCCGAGGCGGCGGCCGCGTCGATCCAGTGCCGCATCGTCTCCAGCGGACGGGAGAACTCGCGGGCCAGGCCGCCCATGACGAAGCGCACCTCGAGCGCGTCGCCGAAGTGGGCCTGCAGGGCGCGCAGCGCCGGCTCGGCCGCCCACGACCACGGGCAGGCGGGGTCGGTGTAGACGTAGGCCTCGGCCACGGCCCGGGCAAGTCTGGCGGGATGCGGCGCAGGGCGGTGCTTCGCCCCGGCGAACCTGGAGAGAATGTCAACCATGGCCGCCCCCGTCGGCACGCTGCTTTCCGGGCGCTACCGGCTGGATGCCCAGATCGGCACCGGCGGCATGTCCACCGTCTACAAGTCCTTCGACACCGTCCTGGAGCGGCCGGTGGCGATCAAGCTCATGCATCGCGAGATCGCCTCGCACTCCGACCAGCTCGAGCGCTTCCGCCGCGAGGCCCGGGCGGTCGCCCAGCTCAACCACGCGCACATCGTCACCGTCATCGACGCCGGCGAGGACGAGAGCACGCCCTACATCGTCTTCGAGTACGTCGAGGGCGAGACGCTCAAGGAGCGCATCCGCCGCTTCGGCCGGCTGCCCATCCCCGAGGCGATCGCCTACGCGATCGAGATCGCGCGCGCGCTCGGCGCCGCCCACGAGCGGGGCATCGTGCACCGCGACATCAAGCCCCAGAACGTCCTCATCGACGCCGAGGGATCGGCCAAGGTCACCGACTTCGGGATCGCCCGCTCCCTCGCCGACGAGGGGCTGACCGCGGACGGGCGCGTGCTCGGGACGACCGACTACGTCTCCCCCGAGCAGGCGCTGGGGCACGTCGTCACCGGCCAGTCCGACATCTACTCGCTGGGCATCGCGCTGTTCGAGATGCTCACCGGCGACGTCCCCTTCCGCGGCGAGAGCCAGGTCGCCGTGGCCATGCGCCACGTGCGCGAGGAGCTGCCCGACGTCCAGCGGCTGCGGCCCGAGGTCTCCGCCTCACTGGCCGCCGTCGTCGACCGCGCGACGGCCAAGGACCTCCAGCGCCGCTACCTGGACGCCTCCTCGCTGATCGCCGACCTCGAGGACGTGCTGGCGATCGAGACCGCCCGCGCGGGCCAGGCGACCGGCGAGGCGACGACCGTGCTGCGCTCGCTGCCGGGCGAGAAGCGCCGGCGCCTGCCGCTGCGCGCGCGCGTCGCGCCCGCCGTCGCCGCGGCGCTGCTCGTGCTCGTCGCGGTCGCGGTGGTGGCGATCATCGTGCTCGCGCGCGGGCAGACCGAGCGCGGGACGCGGCCCGCGGGGATCAAGCCACCCGCGCCGGGCCTGCACGCGGTCAACCTGGCCACCGACGCCGCCAACGACTACGACCCGCTGGGCGACCAGATCGAGCACGACAACCAGACCAGCGCGGCGATCGACGACGACCGCAACTCGGCGTGGACGACCGAGACCTACCGCGCCGGCGACCTCGGCAAGGCCGGCGTCGGCCTCTACGTCGACGCGAGCCCCGGCGTCGCCGCCCACCAGCTCGCCCTGCGCACGCCCACGCCCGGCTGGGCGGGGGCGATCTACGCCGCCAAGGTCGGGCCGCCCGCGCGCCTGGGGCCGGGCTGGACGAAGCTCGCCCGGCTGGGCACCGTGCGCCGGCGCCAGTCCGTGCGGCTCGACACCGGCGGGCGCTCCTACCGCTACTACCTCGTCTGGATCACCGCCCTGCCGCCCGGGCAGACGCGCGTGGCGATCTCCGACCTCGTGCTGTTCCGCTAGCGCTAGCGCTAGAAGCGATACGCCCGCTCGCGCGCGTGGCGCTCGAGGGCGATCGCGCACAGCCGGTCGACGAGCTGCGGATAGGGCAGGCCGCTGGCCTCCCAGAGCTTCGCGTAGACGCTGGTGGGCGTGAAGCCCGGCATCGTGTTGAGCTCGTTCACGAGGACCTCGTCGCCGTCGACGAAGAAGTCGACGCGAGCGAGGCCGCTGCAGCCGACGCGCACGAACGTCTCGACGGCCAGCTCCCGGACGCGGTTGCGCGCGGCCTGCGAGATCCGCGCGGGGACGACGAGCTCCATCCCGCCGGGCGTGTACTTCGCCTCGTAGTCGTACCAGTCCGAGCTGTAGGTGATCTCGCCCGGCTCGGAGGCCTGGGGTTCGGTATCGCCGAGCACCGAGCACTCGACCTCGATGCCCGGCGCCATCGCCTCGACGATGACCAGCGGGTCGTGGTCGAACGCGGTCCGCAGGGCGCCGTCGAGCTCGCCCTGGTCGGCGACCTTGGCGATGCCGACCGACGAGCCCAGGCGCGCGGGCTTGACGAACACCGGCAGGCCCAGGCCCCCGTCGAAGGCCGGCGCCTCGCCGTGACGCAGCGCCGCGTAGCGCACCTGCGGCACGCCAGCCTGGGCCATGAGGTCCTTGAAGAGCACCTTGTCCATGCACAGCGCGGCGGCCAGCACGCCCGCGCCGACGTAGGGCACCTCGAGGCACTCGAGCAGCCCCTGCACCGTGCCGTCCTCGCCGAACGGGCCGTGCAGCGCGGGGAAGACGCAGTCGGCCCCGAGCAGCCCGCGACCGGGCTCGAGGACCACCGGCTCGCCCCCCAGCGACCACGTCCCGTCGCGGCCCACGCGCACGTCGAGGACGTCGTGGCCGCTCTCGGCGAGGCCGGCGCGGACGGCCGCGCCGGAGGCCAGCGAGACCTCGTGCTCGGACGAGCGCCCGCCGCTGAGGACGGCGATGTTCATCCCGGCGGCCCGGTCCCGCCCGTGTCGCTGGGGATGGTCGGCGTGGTCTGCCCCTCGTCGCCCTGCCCGGGGCCGGTGTCGGGCGGCTGGCTGAAGCGGCCGATGGTCAGGATGACCATCGAGCCCCGCTTGACCTTGCGCCCGGCCGACGGGTTCTGGCGGATGACCTTGCCGTCCTGATCGGGGTCGGTGACGTCCTTGTCGCGCGTGCGCGGCGAGAGGTGCGCGTCGCTGATCACGTTGACCGCCGTGCCCTCGTCCTGGTCGTTGACGTCGGGGACCTCGACCTGCTCGGGCTCGCGGGCGATGACGATCGTGACCGTCGTGCCCTCGACGACCCGCGTCCCGGGCGGCGGGCTCTGCTGGAGCACCGTGCCCGGGTCCTGGTCGGAGTCGCGCTCGTCGACGCTGACGCGCAGGCCCGTGTCGGAGAGCTGCGAGCTGGCCTCCTCGCGGTCCAGGCCGGTGACCTTCGGCACCTCGACGCGCTTGCGCCCGGTCGAGACGGTCAGCGAGACCTCCGAGCCCACCTGGGCCAGCGTCCCCGGGCTCGGGTTCGTGTCGATGACGTGGTTCTCGGGCACGTCGTCGCTCGGCTCGCGCCGCACCCGGACGTCGAAGCCCGCCCGTTTGAGCTTGCGCGTCGCCTGCAGGCGCCCGTCGCCCAGGACGTTGGGCACGCCGGCCGTGCCCGGCCCCTCCGACACGGTCAGCGTGATCGCCGCGCCCTTCTCGGCGCGCGTGTTGGGCTGCGGGTCCTGGCGGATGACGGTGTCGATCGGCGCCGTCGGATCGCGCTGGCGGTCGATGCGCACCTCGAAGCCGGCGTTGATGAGCCGCGCCCGCGCGCCCTGGACCGGCTGGTTGACGACGTTCGGCACGACGACCTTCGCCGGCCGGGTGAGCGCGAAGGCGAGGGCGCCCGCGCCGGCGAGCACCAGCAGAGCGAGCAGGACCCACGGCCAGCTGCGGCGCTCGCGCTCGCGGACTGCGTGCGCGGGCGGCGGGGTCGCGGGGTACGCGCCCGTCGACGCTCCGAGCGCGTAGGCCTCGGCGGCGGCCGGCGCGGCCAGGGCCGTCGGCGCGGTGCCGATCGCGGCGAACGCGGTCGTCGGCTCGCCGGTCGGCGCGCCGCCGGCGGCCAGGTGGCCGCGGACGCGGTCGAGCGCCGTGATGAACTCGTCGGCGTCCTGGAAGCGCCGCTCCGCCTGCTTCTCCAGGGCGCGCAGCACGACCGCCTCGAGCTCGGGCGGCACGTCGGGGTTGAGCGTGCGCGGGGGCGCTGGCGCCTCGGCGACCTGCTTGAGGGCGATGCTCACCGCGCTGTCACCCGTGAAGGGCACGCGCCCGGTGAGCATCTCGTAGAGCACCACGCCGACCGAGTACAGGTCCGAGCGCTCGTCGACCGGCAGCCCCTGCGCCTGCTCCGGGGACAGGTACTGCGCCGTGCCCATGATCGAGCCGGTCTGCGTCATGTCCGACGCCCCGGCGCGGGCGATCCCGAAGTCGGTGACCTTGGCGCGGCCCTCGGGGTCGACGATGACGTTGTGGGGCTTGAGGTCGCGGTGGATCACGCCGCGCTTGTGGGCGAAGCGCGCGGCGCGCAGCACCTGCACGGCGAGGTCGATCGCGCGGATGGGCTCGAGCGGCGCCTCCTCGACGATGAGCTGCTTGAGCGTTCGCCCCTCGAGGTGCTCCATCGCGATGTAGGAGGTGCCGTCCCACTCGCCGCGGTCGAAGACCCCGACCACGTTGGGGTGCTGCAGGCCGGCGGCGCTCGACGCCTCGCGGCGGAAGCGCTCGACGAACTCGTGGTCCTCGGCGAAGCGCCGGTGCAGGAGCTTGAGCGCGACCTCGCGGCCGAGCTGCTCGTCGAGCGCGCAGTAGACGTCGGCCATCCCGCCCGAGCCGATGCGGTGCTTGATCGTGTAGCGGCCGTCGACGACCGTGCCGGCGCTGATGTCCCGAACGCTCATAGCGCCAACCACCCTCGCGAAGACGAAGTCTTCGCGTTGAACCAAAGACGAAGTCTCTGGTCGCTCATCTCAGCAGCGACTCCAGGACCTGCTTGGCGATCGGGGCGGCGACCACGCCGGCGGTGCCCGGCGCGCACTCGACGGTGACGGCGACCGCCGCGCGCGGGCGGTCGACGGGGGCGAAGCCGATGAACGAGACCTGGTTGCCCGTCGGGCAGCTGCCCACCTCGGCGGTGCCCGTCTTGCCGGCGACGTCGATGCCCTCCAGCGCGGCCGCGGTGCCGGTGCCCTCCTTGACCACGCTGGACATCATCTGGCCGACGGCGCGGGCGGTCTCCTGCTTCATCGCCCGCGCCTCGGTGTGCTCGCCGATGCGCTTGACCGTGCGCCCGTCGCGGTCGACGACGCGCGCCGTGATGTGCGGCTCCATCAGCTCGCCGCCGTTGGCCACCGCCGCGGCGACCATCGCCATCTGCATCGGGGTGACCTGCAGCTTGTCCTGGCCGATGCCCATGCGCCCGACGTCGACGAAGCGGCTCAGCGGCGAGAGCAGCCTGCCGTCCTTCCACTCGCCCGAAGGCCGCATCTGC
>DASXRF010000228.1:0-3303 GCA_036506755.1 Solirubrobacteraceae bacterium
ACTCCATCGGGTGCTTCTCCAGGCCCCAGATGCCGTTGTTGCCCATGACCGCCACGACCGGCACGCCGTGGCGCACGAGCGTGTCGAACTCCATCCCCGAGAAGCCGAACGCGCCGTCGCCGAGGAGCAGCAGGACGGGCCGGTCGGGACGCGCGAGCTTCGCCGCGAGCGCGTAGCCCGGCCCGGCGCCGAGGCAGCCGTACGGCCCCGGGTCCAGCCAGCAGCCGGGCTCGTAGGAGTCGAAGACTCGCCCGGCGTACGAGACGAAGTCGCCGCCGTCGCCGATGACGATCGTCCGCCGGTCGACCACGTCGGCCAGCTCGCGGTACACGCGCATCGGGTGCAGCGGCGCGCGGTCGTCGTCGAGCTCGGCGCGCTCGCCCGCGCGCCGCTCGTCCTCGCCGGCGCGCAGGTCGGCGGCCCAGGCCGCGGTGTCGAGCGCCGCGCCGACGCCCTCGCGCAGCGCGCGCAGCGTCGCGGGCAGCGCGCCGTACGCCTCGGCGGTGACCGGGCGCGGGTGCGGGCGCTGCGGCGGGGCGACGTCGATCGCGACGACCTGCGTCTCGTCGCCGAACGCGCCGCCGAAGCCGAGCCGGAAGTCCATCGGGACGCCGATGACGAGCGCGACGTCGGCGCCCTTGAGCGCCTGCGAGCGCGCGCGCGAGAAGAACAGCTCGTGATCGGCGGGCACGCAGCCGCGCGCCTGGCCGTTGAGGAAGACGGGGATCCGCAGCTCCTCGACGAGCGCCAGCAGCTCGCGCTCGCCGTGGCCCCAGTAGAGGTTCGTGCCGGCCATGATCACCGGGCGCCGTGCGCCGCGCAGCAGCGCCGCCGCGCGCTCGACGTCGGCCGCCGGGCCCTCGCCGGGCGTGGGGATGTCGATCGCCGGCTCGGGCTCGGCCTCCAGCTCGGAGAAGACATGGTCGAGCGAGAAGTCGACGAACGCGGGGCCGTAGTGCGGCGTCAGCGCCGCGGCGAAGGCCTCGTCGAGCGCGGCGGGGATCTCCGCGGTCGACCCCGGCGTGCGCGCCAGCTTGGTCACCGGCGCGACGAACGGCACGTGGTCGATCTCCTGCAGCGAGCCCTGCCCCCATCGCATCGCCGGCGCGCGCCCGCCGAGGACGACCATCGGCGAGCGGTTGTGCAGCGCGCCGGCCATGGCGCTCATCCCGTTGGTCACGCCGGGCCCCGCCGTCAACGCCGCGACGCCCGGCTCGCGCGTCACCTTGGCCCAGCCCTCGGCGGCGAAGGCGGCGGCCTGCTCGTGGCGGGTGTCGACGAGGTCGATGCCCTCCTCGCGACAGCCGTCGTAGATCGAGAACAGGTGCCCGCCGGACAGCGTGAAGAGCTTCGTCACGCCGCGCGCCTTCAGCCGCCGCGCGACGAGCCGGCCGCCGTGCAGCCTCGTCGGGGCCTCGGTCGCCATGGCGCCGGACGCTACTGCAGGGCCGCCGCCACCGCGTCGATGTCCGGCTCGTCGGCGGGGTGGTCGGCGCGGTGCGCGAAGACGACCTCGCCGCCCGGCGCGATGACGAACGTCCCGCCGAGCTGGTGCCAGTCCTGCTCGGGCGCGCGCAGCGGCGTGTGGCGCAGGCGCCCGAGCGTGACGCCGAGCGCGCGCGGCGAGAAGACGTCGCGCGTGCTCCCGCGCCGCAGGTCCATCGCCTTGTAGGCCGCCTTGTCGGGCGAGACGAGGACCGGGAACGTCACCCCGGTCTCGTCCTTGAACGCGCGGGCGTGCGCGGGCGTGCCCATGCCGACGAGCCACAGCCGGCCGTCGAAGCGATCGCGGTGGTCGTGCAACTGCACGGCCTGGGCGCGGCAGTGCAGTCAGCCGTAGTGGCGCAGGAAGACGAGCGCCGCCGGGCGCTCGGCCCAGAGGTCGCGCAGCGCGACGTCGCGGCCCTCGTCGTCGGTGAGCGTGAGGTCGTCCAAACCGGGCATGTCAAGTCAGGGTAAATCTTTGCCCGAAGCCTTGACTCCCCGGGGGGGAAGGCGCGTAGCATCGCCCCGGTCCGGAGGAGAGCCATCGAAGGGAGGCCCGATGGATCCGTCCATCGCCGTGCTGGGTGCACAACCCGCGATGTACGACCGGTCGTACGAGGAAGTAGCCCCGCGACCGGATGTCGCCGAGCTGGCCGACGAGGCCGGCGAGGCCTGGCCGATGATCGGCCACGTGGCCCGTCTGGCCGCGTCGGTCGACGACGAGGAGGCTTGGGACGCGGTGATCTGCGCAGGGCTCATCGAGCCCTGACCGCAGCGACCGCGACCCGTCGCCGCCGGTGCAGCGCACCGGCGGCGAGCGCTCCTGCCGCCGCGAGCACACCGGCGACCGGGAGCCACGGGCGACCCGCGTCCCGCGCGACGGTGGCTTCGTGCCGGGGCGTCGGGCGCCTGACCGAGAACGTGCGCGTGTCGATCTCGACGACGCTTCCGCGGCCCGCCACGACGCTCAGCTTTCCGGGCTTCCGGACCAGCCGCAGACGGCCGAGGTCGGCGCGGCCGGCGAGCTGCGGCAGGTCGACGCAGACCGCGGTGGCTGCCCGCGTGTCGAGCGCGTGCACGAACGGCTCGCCGCCGCCGCCGTCGTAGAGGGTGTAGGCCCAGCGGCCGTCGGTGCTCGCCGCCCGCGTCTGCGGCAGCCCGCGCATCTTCTCGCCGCGCTCGCGCGGGTCGACGACCGGCGCCGAGATCAGCCGGCGAGCGCGCACGTCGTAGGCGCGCACGACATACCGGGTCGGGTCAGTGCGCGAGACGTACTGGATGAGGTAGAGCAGCCGCCCGTCCGGAGCGATCGCGTCGAAGCTGAAGTCGCCGCGCAGGCGGACCACCCGCCGCACGCGCAAGGCCGGGACGTCGAGGATCGCCAGGACCGTGCGCGCCTGCGGGAAGCTCGCCCGCGGGCGGATGAGCACCAGCGTGCGCCCGTCGGCCGACAGCCCGCTCGCTGAGCCGTCGAGTGCGACGGCGGGGATGGTGAACGCGCCGGGCAGCACCCTCGCGTTGAGCACCTGGCCGGCTTGGCGGCGCACCGCGGCGAGCGTCGTGCTGCGCGCACCGTTGCCGAGCGTGACGTAGCGGATCCCGCCGCCGGCCACTCCCGTGTAGCCCGCGTCGACCCCCAGCACCGGCAGCCCGTCACCGCGGGCGGGCGCAGCGAGGACGAGGAGCAGGAGGGCGGCTGTGGCTGTCGAGCGCATGCCCGTAGTACGGGCGCCGCGCCTCCCGCGGTCCCGATCAGGTCAACGCGGTCTCGTGCGAGCCCGCCCGCCCCGCGTCGGCCTTGTCGTAGAAGCGCTGCAG
>DASXRF010000229.1:0-1708 GCA_036506755.1 Solirubrobacteraceae bacterium
GCGGCGATCGGTGCCGTCGGTGGCGCGGTCAGCGGCCGCGGCGCCGGAACCGGGGCGGCGGTCGGCGCGGCGACGGGCGCGACGGCGGGCGCCGTCCACGGAGCCGCCAAGCAGACCGAGCCGAGCCCGGTCTACAAGCGCTACGTGGACCGCTGTCTGGGGGAGCGGGGCTACGCGGTCATCGGCTGGCAGTAGGGGCTACGCCAGGGCCGCGTCGATCGTGCGCGCGAGCGCGAAGTCCTTGGCGGTGAGGCCGCCCGCCGAGTGCGTCCAGAGCGAGAGCGCGACCACGTTGTAGTGGACCGCGATGTCCGGGTGGTGCCCGGCGCTCTCCGCGAGCGCGGCGACGCCGTTGACGAAGAACATCGCGTCTCTGAAGCTCTGGAACCGGTACGTCCGATCGAGCGTCTTGCCCACCCGCGTCCAGCCGGGCGTCTGCTCGAGCTCGGCGAGGACCGCCGCGTCGCTCAGCAGGGTCATCGATCGAAGCAGCGCCGGATCAGCGGTGCCCACGCGCTGAGCGGCCGCGTGGCCTTGCCTACGACCTTCGCGCCGTCGTCCCAGCGCCTGAGGGCGAGCGCGTCGGGGAGCCACGGGTGGCCCGCGAGTCGCGCGACCTCGACGGCCGTCATGACGCCGCCCTGCAGCCGGAGCGTGTGGCGGGAGGCGGCGGACAGCCGGGCGAAGTAGTCGGGCTCGGTCGCGCAGAGGTAGCGTTTGGCGTCGGCGTGCGCGCGCACACACCACGCGACGCGCTCGGGAACCCACGGCGCGAGCAACTCGGCCCCGACCTCATGGTGGCCCCGGGCGTGCGGTCCCGCGCGCGAGGGCTCGCCGGTGTCGAAGACGAGCGATGGGTCCACGGCGTAGCGGCCGACGTCGTGCAGCAGGCACGCGAGCTGCAGCTCCTCGTCGGCGCCCGCGGCCCGCGCGAGCTCGGCGCACTGCAGCACGTGCTCCAGCTCCGACACAGCCTCGCCGCCGTAGAGGCGCGACGCGGAGCGCGCCATGGCCTCGAGCAGCCGGTCGGCCATCGTGCTCACTCGCGCGCGAACTTCTGCAGCGAGCGGATCTCGCGCGGTGGCGTCTCCTTGCTTCCCTGCGCGGTCCAGGACACTTCCGCCACGTAGAGCGCGCCGCGCGAGTCGACGGCGCAGCCGTGCGGCGCGACGAACTCGCCGGGCTTCTCGCCCTGGAACCGGCCGCCGATCCGCCCGACCAGATCGCCCTTGAGGGTGACGATGCTCACGCGCGCGCCGAGGTTCGGCACCCCGGCGTTCACGGCGAGGTGCGTCGGCAGCTCACCGACGTAGAGCAACCCGCCGTTGCGCCGATCCGCGAAGAGCCCGCACGGACGGTGCAGGTTGTTGAGCTGCGTGAGGTAGTGCCCCTTCCCGTCGAAGACCTGCACGCGGTGGTTCTCGCGGTCGGCGACGTACACCAGGCCGTCGGCGTCGGTGGCGATGTTGTGCGGGACGTTGAAGCAGCCGGGGTCGGTGCCCGGCTGGCCCCACGAGAACAGGTGCCGTCCCTTGGGGTCGTACTTGTGCACGCGCGAGTTGCCGTAGCCGTCGGAGATGTAGAGGTCGCCGGTCTTCGGGCAGAGCGCGACGTGGGTCGGCCGGTTGAACGGCTTGCCGCCGTGGAGCGTGGACGGGGTGTCGGGATCACCCATTGTCAGCAGGAGCTTCCCCGCCGCGGTGAACTG
>DASXRF010000230.1:0-5876 GCA_036506755.1 Solirubrobacteraceae bacterium
AGGATCGGCGGCCCGGTGGGCGCTGGCTACACTGGACCGACGATGAAGACCGATATCCACCCCGAGTACGTCGAGGCCCACGTGCGCTGCACGTGCGGCAACGAGTTCACGACGCGGTCGACCCAGCCCGAGATCCACGTCGAGATCTGCTCGAACTGCCACCCCTTCTACACCGGGCGGCAGAAGCTGGTCGACACCGGCGGCCGGGTGGATCGCTTCAAGCGTCGCGCCGCCAAGGCCTCCCGGCGGTAGTGAGCGACACCGCGGTTCGCGACGGCGACGACGGCGAGCTCGTCGCGCAGCGCGACGCGCCGGTGGGCGGCCAGGCCGTCCTGGAGGGCGTGATGATGCGCGGCGTCTCCACGTGGGCGGTCGCCGTGCGCAAGTCCGCGGGCGAGGACGCGCCCGAGGACGCGCTGGGCGAGATCGACGTCCAGTCGTTCCCGCTGACCTCCGTCCTGCAGAAGCACCGCTGGATGCGCCTGCCGATCATCCGCGGCGTCGTCGCGCTCGTCGAGTCGCTCGGCATCGGCTTCAAGGCGCTGGGCATCTCGGCCAACGCGCAGGTCGGCGAGGACGAGCCGGAGATCTCCGGCGGCATGTGGGCGGGGACGATCGTCGTTGCGCTCGTGTTCGCGATCGGGCTGTTCTTCGTCGTCCCCGTCGGGCTGACGAGCCTGATCAAGGACCAGCTCAACAGCGGCTTCCTGTTCTGGCTGGTCGAGGGGATCGTGCGAACGTCGATCTTCCTCGGCTATCTCTGGCTGCTGTCGCGGATGCGCGACCTGCGCCGCGTCTTCGAGTACCACGGCGCCGAGCACAAGACGATCTCCTGCTACGAGGCCGAGCTGCCGCTCACGCCCGCCAACGCGCAGCGCTTCTCGCGGCTGCACCCGCGCTGCGGCACGTCCTTCCTGCTCATCGTCATGATCGTCGCGATCTTCGTCTTCGCGCCGATCGGGCTGCCCGCCTGGTGGATCCTGCTGCTCACGCGCATCCTCGGCGTGCCGCTCATCGCCGGCCTGTCGTTCGAGGTCATCAAGTTCGCCGGCCGCAACCGCCGCCGCCCCTGGGTGCGGGCGGTCATGTGGCCGGGCATGCAGCTGCAGAAGCTCACCACCCGCGAGCCGGATCTCTCGCAGCTCGCGGTCGCCATCGCCGCGCTGGAGGCCGTGCTGGCCAACGAGACGCCGGGCGCGCGGACGGCCGCGGAGCTCGTCGGGATCGAGGTCGTCGCGTAGCGGCCCCGGCCGCGACCAGCAGCAGCGCGAGGGCTCCGAGCAGGTAGTTGCGCCGGTACGCGGCCCACGGCGCGTAGCGGACGTCACGCCCGTCAACGCGCCAGCGGCCCGCGGCGGGCAGCCCGAGCCGCACGCCCGCCGGGGCCCGCGCGTCGAGGCGCAGGTGGGTCGCAGACAGGCGGCGCACGGGCAGCGGCCCGCCGTCGCGGGTCATGATCAGGCCGCCCGGGCGGCGCAGGCGCAGGAGGGTCAGGCCCCGCCAGCGGCGCTCGACGGCGAAGCCAGGGGCGCGCACGAGGAAGCGCCACCGGCCCCAGTCGGCCTCGCGGGCGAGGAGGACGTGGCTGACGCCGAGGGCGGCCAGCCCGCGGGCCAGCCCGGGGCGCGGTCCGCCGGCCAGGAGCGCGGCGACGCGGGCCTCGGCGGGGTCCGAGGCGTCCTCGTGCTCGGCGCCCTCGCCGACCGAGCGCGAAGCGAGGATCGGCGTCGAGAAGAACGCGGGCGCGAGGTTGGCCACGACGCGGTGCTGCGCGAAGCCGTGCGCGAAGTAGCCGTGCCACGGGAGGAACAGCGTGCGCGAGCCGCTCGCCTCGTCGCGCAGGACGCGGTCGGCGGCGCTCCAGGAGGCCGGCACGGCGCTCGTCCCCAGCTCGCCGTGCAGGCCGCCGGCCAGCCGGAAGCCGTAGGCCGCGGGGACGGCGACCAGCACGGCCGCGAGCGCGGCGCGGGCGAGGCGGCGGCCCGCCGCGGCGCGCGTCGCCTCGTCGACCGCCGGCGCCCCCAGGAACGCGAAGGCGAAGGCGACGAGCGCGACGCCCTTCTGCGACTCGCGCAGGCCGCGCAGCGGCGCCACGTGCTCCATCAGCGCGTCGAAGGCCGGGCGGGTCAGCGCCGAGGCGTGCCCGAGGGCGAGCAGGAAGCCGAGCACGCCCGCGGCCGCGACGCCCCACGTGAGCCGGTCGCGGCGGCGCAGAACGGCGCCCTGCGAGGCCAGGGCGAGGAACGTCAGCGCCAGCAGCGGCCAGAACGGGACGTAGGCGCTGAGCGGCTCGGCGTTGTTCCAGTAGCCCAGCAGCCCGAGCACCGTCGGCGCGAGACCGGCGCCGCCCTGCGGAACGGTCGCGTAGAGGTCGAGCTGGCCCGCGTCGATGTGGGCGAGGAAGTCGTTCGCGCCGGGCGTCGGCAGCAGCCAGTACAGCGACGCGGCGAGGGCCAGGCCGGCGGCGAGCGCGGCGCGCCGCGCGGCGCCGCGCTCGCGGCCGGTCACCGCCGTCGCGGCGCACAGCACGGCGAGGAGCACGGCCATGTGCGCGCTCGCCGCGCCGACGGCGGCGGCCAGTGCCGCGAACCGCCACGGCGCGAGCGCGCCGCGCCCGGCGAGCGCGCGGGTCCACGCGTCCAGCGCGAGCGGCAGCAACGCGTAGCCGAGCAGGAGGAACCACTGGCCGGTCAGCAGCCGGTCGTAGACGAACGGGTTGATCGCGTAGAGCACGCCCGCGTACGCCGCGCCTGCGCCGCCCGCGCCGCGCGCGCGGACGAGGCGGTGCATGCCCCAGCCGGCGAGGAAGACGATCGCCAGCAGCAGGAGCTTCTGGCCGGCGGCCGCGAGGCCGGCCGAGCCCAGAAGCGCGAACAGCGCGTCGAGCGGCAGCCGCGAGGGCGGTCCCTCGTGCGTGCCGACGGGCAGCCCGGCGTACGAGCCGGGCAGCCCCTGGTGCGGGACCTGCGCGAGGTCGACCGCGAGGACGACGCCCGGCCCGAGCAGCGGCCCGGCGACGGCGAGCGCGAGCAGCGCGTACAGCGCGGCCGGTCGCCTCACGCGGCGCTCCGCGCCTCGCGCGCCACGGCGGCCAGCGCGACCAGCACGAGGACCACGACGAGCACGGAGGCCCGCCCGGCGGCGCCGTCGCGCGCCGCCGAGGCCGCGGCGGTCGCGGTGCCGCACGTCAGCAGGGCGGCGGCGAGGACCGCCCGCCACGGCGGCCGGCGCACGACGAGCCATCCGGCGACGGCGAGGACGCCGAGCCCGAGCGGCACGAGCGGGGCCAGGGCGGCCAGCGCGATGACGTCCCGGCGGACGTGCGCGGCGAGCGCCGCCGCGTCGCGGCGGAGGCGCCCGGCGAGCGCCCTCACGCCGCCGCCCTCCGGCCCGCGCGGCCGCCGCGCACGCGCAACCAGCCGATGAGGACGAGCAGCGCGAGCCACGCGGCCAGCGACAGCGCCGCCCCCGTCACCGCCGACGACTGCCCGGCGAAGGCGATGATGCCGCGGTGGGGCCCGGCGCCGAGGGCGAACCCGTTGATCGTCCCCAGCACCGGCACGGCGCCGGCGCCGCCCGTGCGCCAGCGCGCGTCGTAGCCCTGGCCGAGCACGAGGTAGCCGCGCTGGGGCGCGTCGACGGCGAAGCGGTAGCGCGTCTGGCTGTCCCTGGTGAAGCGCACGCGCGGCGCCGGCCGCTCGGCGAGCCGGCGCGGGCCGATGAAGACGCGCAGGCCGCGCGTGTGCGCGGTGGGAGCGCGGACGCGGACGGTCTCGCCCGCCCGGCGCGTCCGCACCCTCACCGAGCGCCCGCGAGCGTCGTCCGCGCCGATGAGCGCCGCGCGCGACAGGCCGGGGACGGTGTAGGGGATCGTCAGCCCGGTGACGACGGGCGAGACGGCGAGGCGCTCGAGGTCGAGGCTGCCCGGCGAGTCCTTGCTGTCGGTGGCCAGGCGCAGCGAGACGACGTGGCGCCACGGCGAGCGAGCGTCGCGCGGCGAGCCCGAGCGCAGGCTCAGCAGCCGCGTGTGCCAGCCGGCCGCGTCGTCGACGAGGGGGAAGGAGGCCGAGCCGCGGTGGTCGCCGGTGAAGTCGGCGATCACCCGGTAGGCGGCGCCGTCGCCCGAGCCGCGGTAGCGCAGCGCCAGGTAGCCGCGCCCGCGCCAGTCCTGCGGCCGGGCGAAGAGGTGCTCGAGCACCGTGTAGCGCTCGCGCCCGGGGTAGAGCGACACGTTGAGCGCCGGGGCGCCCCGCTCGCCGCGCGTCGGCGTCAGCGAGACGCGCCGCGGCTCGAGCGCGCGGAAGAAGCGCCGGAGGTCCGGCGCGAGCGCGTCGCTGGCGCGCGCAAACCCCGTCCCCGCGACGTACTTCTGCGCATCGCCGAGGTCGAGCGCGTAGACCGCGCGCCCGCGGGCGGCGGAGAGCGCGGACGCGATCGCGGCGGCCGTGCGCCGGCGCGCCGCGGCGTCCACCACGCGCGCCTCGGCGAGCTCGTAGGCGGCGCCGAACTCCGAGCGCGCCGCGCGCACAGCGAGCGTGTGCGGTCCGGGCGCGAGCGAGAGCCCCGCGACGCGCACCCAGCGCAGCCCCGCCGCCGCCGGGCTCAGCGGCAGGACCGTCCCCGCGAGGCGCCCGTCGACCGCGACGCTCAGCCGCGCCGGCGCGGGCAGCGAGCGCACGCGCAGCCACAGCTCGACGGGCCGGGCCCGGCCGACCGCGAAGGACGCCGACACCGTCCGCACCCCGCTCGCCGCCGGCGCCGCGCCCGGCGCGGCCAGCGCGCCGAGCCGGGCCGTGGCGTCGGACGGCACGGTCTGCGTCTCGAGGTCGAGCGCGGGGTCGCTCGTCATGCCGCCGGCACGGCCGAGCGCGGGTGTGGCGATCACGCCGAGGTCCTCGGGGCGCTCGTCGGCGACGACGACCATGTCGGCGCGGCGAAGCTCGGCGAGCAGGCCGCCGAGGCCGCGCTCGGCCAGCAGATCGGACGCGCCGAGCGCCGCCCAGCGGTCCAGGTGCAGGCCGTGCAGATGCGCCATCGCCGACAGCCCCGACAGCCCGCCGAGCACGACGGCGACGTTGGGCCGGAACGAGACCGTGCCCGCGGCCGGCAGACCGTAGGCCGCGCCGCCCGACGTCCGCCCGGCCGGCCGCAGGCCGGGCATCCGCGCCGCGGCGTGCTGCTGATAGAGCGGGTCGCCCGCCCGCACGAGGTGCGGCGCGGTCGGGCGCTCGTCGAAGGCGACCAGGTCGCGCACGCCGAGCGCGCCGACGAGCGGCCCGAAGGCGCGGTCGCCGCCGGCCAGAAGCGTGCCGGTGTACGCGACGTAGTCGGCCACGCGCTGGTTCCAGCTGCCGTCGCCGAGCGCCGCGCGCCCGGTGAAGGCGACGCTCTGCGCGCCGAGGTCGTGCTCCCAGCCGCGATAGGCCCCGTCGCGCAGGAAGCGGCGGGTCTGGTCGTAGGGGATCGTGGCGACCGGGGCGCTCGCCGGGCCGGCCGCCTCGCGGGCGAGCAGCTCGGCCTCCCCGCCGGCGGGACGCCAGACGGCGAAGCCGGCGAGCAGCGTGGGGGAGTTCGGCGCGAGCAGCGCGGCGAGGGCGAGCGCGAGCCCGGCGCCCCGCATGGCGCGCGGCAGCCGCCGGCCCAGGGCCAGCAGCGTCACGGGCGCGAGGACCGCGTAGGCGAGCGCGGCGACGATCAGCCAGCGGTTCGGGTCGCGCAGGTTGCGGAACACCGGGACGTGCTCGGCCGCCCACAGGTAGGCGCCGCCGGCCGGCGCGTGGAAGCCCTTGCCCATGAAGGCGGCGAGCGCGGCGGCGGCGAGCAGGAAGACGACGCGCTCGTCGCGGCGCCAGAGCACGGCTGCGTAGGCCAGCGCG
>DASXRF010000231.1:0-18524 GCA_036506755.1 Solirubrobacteraceae bacterium
CGGCGTCGAGCGGCGCTCCTACCCGCCCGGCGAGCATGGCCGGGGCCGCCAGAAGCAGTCCGAGTACCGCGTGCAGCTGCGCGAGAAGCAGAAGGCGCGGCGCTACTACGGCGTGCTCGAGAACCAGTTTCGCGGCTACTACGAGAAGGCCTCGCGCCAGCCCGGGATCACCGGCGAGAACCTCCTGCGCATGCTCGAGACGCGCCTGGACAACGTCCTCGTGCGGCTCGGCTTCGCGTCATCGCGCCGACAGGCGCGCCAGCTCGTCCGCCATGGCCACTGGACCGTCAACGGCCGCCGCGTGGACATCCCGAGCTACCAGGTGCGCGAGGGCGACGTCATTGCGGTCAAGGCCGGCACGCCCGCTGAGCCCGTGATCCGCGACGCGACCGAGCTGACCGGCCAGGTTCCCGCGTGGCTGCAGGCCGACCACGACTCGCTGACCGCGAAGGTGCTCCGCAAGCCCGAGCGTCGCGAGATCGCTGCTCCGGTGCAGGAGCAGCTCATCGTCGAGCTGTACTCCAAGTAGCCCGACTTTGCCGAGGCGCGCCCGATGGCGCGCCGGCCGGCCGCTCACTCGCCGGCCTTGAACACACGAAAGATCAGGACCCGATGCTCGACTTCCAAGTCCCCCGGATCACCAGCGAAAGCGTCGAAGACAACCGCGGCACGTTCACCATCGAGCCGCTCGACCGCGGCTTCGGTTACACGTTCGGCAACTCGCTGCGCCGCGTCCTGCTGTCCTCGCTGTCCGGCGCGGCGGTGACGAGCGTGCGGATCGAGGGCGTCGCGCACGAGTTCTCGACGATCAAGGGCGTCAAGGAGGACGTGACCGACATCGTCCTCAACCTCAAGGGCATCGTCTGCCGGATGCACTCCGACGCGACCGAGGTCGAGGCGCCGCTCGTCGTCACCGGCCCGGGGGACATCACGGCCAAGGACATCGACCTGCCCGCCGGCGTGGAGATCCTCAACCCGGACGTCCACATCGCGACCCTCGAGAGCAAGGCCAAGCTCGAGATGTACATGACGATCGGGCGCGGGCGCGGCTACCGGCCGGCCGACGAGAACAAGTCCCCCGACCAGCCCATCGGCGTCATCCCGATCGACTCGATCTTCTCGCCCGTGCGCCGCGTCGCCTACGCGGTCGAGGGCGCCCGCGTCGGCCAGCGCACCGACTACGACAAGCTCACGCTCGACATCGAGACCGACGGCTCCATCGAGCCGACGGCCGCGCTGCGCGAGGCGGCCGAGATCCTCATCTCGCAGCTGGCGATCTTCACCGACGCCGACCGCGTCGAGGAGCTGCGCGCGGGCCCGGGCGGGGCGCTCGAGCAGGCGACCAACGGCGCCGCCGCGGCCGGCCCCGGCACCGGCGGCGGGCCGATGGACGACATCCTCATCGAGGAGCTCGAGCTCGGCGTGCGCTCGTACAACTGCCTCAAGCGCGCGGGCATCCAGACGGTCGGCGACCTCGTGTCGAAGTCCGAGGGCGAGCTCAACGCGATCCCGAACTTCGGCAAGAAGTCCATCGACGAGGTCATCGAGACCCTGCACGCGCGGGGGCTCAATCTGCGCGAGGATTAGCCGCCATGCGCCACTCCAAGCAGCGGGGCAAGCTCTCGCGCGACCCGGCCCACCGCAAGGCGCTGCTGGCCAACCTCTGCAAGGAGGTCATCCAGCACGAGCGGATCAAGACGACCGAGGCGAAGGCCAAGGCGGTCAAGCCCGAGGTCGAGAAGCTGATCACGCTCGCCAAGCGCGGCGACCTGCACGCGCGCAGGCAGGCCCTCTCGGCCCTCGGGCAGGACAAGTTCACGGTCTACAAGCTCTTCGAGGAGGTCGCGCCGCGCTACGGCCAGCGGCCGGGCGGATACACGCGCATCCTCAAGCTGGGGCCCCGGCGCAGCGACGCGACCGAGATGGTCCTGCTCGAGCTGGTCTGAGCGCCGTAAAGTTCGGCCCGTGACGCGGGCCTCGGACGCCGATCGAGAGCGCGCCCTGCGGGCGCTGCGGCGTCACTACGCCGCCGGCCGGCTCGACGCGGCCGAGCTCGAGGAGCGCGCCGACCGGGCCGCGCGGGCGCGCTACCGCAACGAGCTGCGCGCGCTCTTCGTCGATCTGCCCGGCGGCGTGCGCGCGGGCGCGGCGAAGGGCGCGGCCGCGCGGGTCGACCGCGCGATGCTGCGCGCGCACGCCGGCGCCTACGCGACGGTCAACGCCGCGATGGTCGGCATCTGGGCGCTCACCGGCGGCGGCGACTTCTGGCCGGCGTGGACGATCGGGCCCTGGGGCGCCGCGCTGGCCGGCCACGCCTGGTGCTCGCGCGCGCTGCGCCGCGCACTGGGCCGCGGTCCGCGGCGCCGCCAGCTCGCGCGCTGAGGGCGCGGGGTAACGACCGCCTTCGGCGGTGTTGACCTTGCGCGAACTCCGTTCGCGAGCGGGCGGCATCCGTCCGGTTTCGACTACGGGACGTAGATCACGTCAGCCCCCCTTTCGTGGCGAGGAGCACGGCCTTGGGGTGGCGCTCCTCGTCGACATCGGCGTCGAGCACGGCGCCCGGCCACTGGCCGCGCAGCGCGACGACGCGCAGGCCCGCCTGCTCGACGAGCTCGCACAGCTCGTCGAGCGGGTAGTGGCGGTGGCGCTGGCGGCTGCGGCGCCGCGCCCAGAGGTCGCCGTCCGCGCGCGTGAAGACCTCGACGACGACCTCCACCTCGCCGCCGGGGGCGGTCAGGGCGCCGCCGCTGCCGCGCCAGACGGCCAGTGAGTCGTCGTCCTCGATGACGGCGTCGGCGGCCGCCGAGCGGTAGGCCACGGGCGTGTTGACGTCGAAGGCGATCAGGCCGGCCGGCGCGAGATTCTCGCGCATCCCGGCCAGCGCGTCGATGACGTCGCCGGGCTCGAGCAGGTGGTTGATCGCGTCGTCGAGGCACGTGATCAGGTCGAACTCGCCGTAGACGGGCAGGGCCCGCATGTCGGCGACGTGGATGTCGGCGCGGCCGGCGGCCTTCTCCGCGGCGCGCGCGGCCATCTCGTCGGAGATGTCGCAGGCGGTCACCTCCCAGCCGCGCTCCAGCAGCGGCAAGAAGCTCTTGCCGGTGCCGCAGGCGACGTCGAGCACCCGGTGGCCGGAGAGGCCATGGGCGACGGCGAGATCCTCGATGGCGGCCAGCCAGCGGTCGTACGCGTAGCGGGCGGTGAGGACGTCGTAGACGGGGGCCAGCGCGTCGTAGGCGTCACGCGCCGGCGTTATGAGCGTCGGGGTCATGGATGCTTGACCCCGCGAAGCGCTCAAATGGTTTCAACAATCGGGAAGCTGACCCTTGATGACCGAGCAGGCCCATGCCGCCGGGCCGATCGGGTGGGACTGGTCCTGGGCCCGTGCGCTGTGCCTGCGCGAGGCGCAACGGGTGCTCGGCCGCAACGCGGCCGCCGAGGACGCCGCCCAGGAGGCCGTCATCCGCGCCTGGCGCCAGCAGGCGCGCTGCCGGACCCCCGAGCGGCCCGACCCATGGATCGCCACCATCGCCCGGCGCGAGGCGCTGCGCCTCGCCCCCGGCGACCGCGAGCGGCCGCTCGAGGACATGCACGCCGAGCAGGCGCCGTCGCCCGAGGCCGCGGTGATCCTGCGCGCGGACGTCCGGCGGGCCCTCGCGGCGCTCGACGTGCGTGACCGGCAATTGCTCGCCGCGCGCTTCTGGGAGGACTTGACGCATGTTCAGTCCGCCAAGTGCCTCGATCTGCCCGTCGGGACCGTTAAGGTGCGGTTGCACCGCCTAACGGGGCGACTGCGTGAGATGCTGGACGAGCCGTGAAGCCGATCACGAACATCGACGACCCCCGCTTCGTCAAGGCGTTCAGCCACCCGTTGCGCGTGCGGATCCTCGCGATGCTCCAGGAGCGCACGGCGAGCCCGGTGGAGCTCGCCGACTGGCTCGGGTCCCGGCTGGGCACGGTGGCGTACCACGTGCGCACGCTGCACCAGCTCGGGCTCATCGAGCTCGTCGACGAGACGCGCGTGCGCGGGGCGGTCGCGCACCACTACCGCGCCAAGGAGCGCCCGCGGATCTCCGACGAGGCGTGGGGCGAGGCGACCCCGATCGCCAAGCAGGCCGCGGTGGGCGCGGCGCTGCAGACGATCGACGAGTACGCGCGCGCGTCGGCCGCGGCCGGCGGCTTCGACCGCCCGGATGCGCACATCAGCCGGCTGCGGATGGAGCTCGACGCCCAGGGCTGGAAGGAGCTGTCGGAGGCCGCCGCCGGGCTGCTCGGCCGGGCGCAGGAGATCGAGGAGGCCGCGCGCGAGCGCATCGCCGCCGACCCGCATGCCGAGGACATCAAGGCGGCAGGCCTCGTGATCATGGTCTTCGAAGCGCTGCGCCTGACCGACCAGGCGCCGCCGACCAAGCGTCGCGTGCGCGGGCGGCGGCTGACCGCGCGCTGATCACCCGGCTGGACATCGCCTACGACGGCGGGCCGTTCGCCGGCTGGGCTCGCCAGCCCGGCTGCCGCACGGTCCAGGAGGAGCTCGAGCGCGCGCTCGGCGTCGTCCTGCGCCGCGAGGTCTCGCTGATCGTCGCGGGCCGCACCGACGCCGGCGTGCACGCCCTCGGCCAGGTGGCCAGCTACGAGGGGCCGCCGCCGCGGCTGGCCGGCGTCAACGCGCTGCTGCCCGCGGAGATCGCCGTCCTCGCGGCCGAGGCCGCGCCCGACGACTTCGACGCCCGGCGCAGCGCGCGCTCGCGCACCTACTGCTATCGCGTGCTCGCCCGCGGCGCGCCCAGCCCGTTCGAGCGTGGCCGCGCCCTGCACTGGCCCTATCCGGTCGACCGCCACACCCTCGACGCCTGCGCGCGGGCGCTGCCCGGCGAGCACGACTTCACGGCGTTCACGCCGACCGAGACCGACCACGTCCGCTTCCGGCGCGTCGTGCTCGAGGCCGCCTGGCGGGCGGCCGGCGACGACGTGCTCGAGTTCTGGATCGAGGCGGACGCGTTCATGCGCCAGATGAACCGAGCGCTGGTCGGGACGATGCTCGAGGTCGCCGGCGCCCGGCGGACGATCGAATCGTTCACGCGGCTGCTGCAGGGCGCGCCCCGGCGTGAAGCCGGTGTGACCGCGCCGGCGCACGGGCTCTATCTCGCCCGCGTCCGGTATTAGGGTGAGTGGCCGTGCGTGTCCTGCTCACCAACGACGACGGCATCTGGGCCGACGGGCTGCAGGCCCTGCGCCGTGCGCTGCTCGACGTGCCCGACGTCGAGCTAGCGGTCATCGCGCCGGACGGCAACCGCTCGGCGATGGCGCGCTCGATCACGACGCGCAGGCCGCTGTGGGTCGAGCGCGTGGACTTCGACGACGGGACGCACGGCTACGCGACCGACGGCACGCCGGTGGACTGCGTGCGCCTGGCCAAGCTGGGGCTCATCGAGGGCTTCGAGGCCGAGGCGGTCGTGTCGGGCATCAACCACGGCGCCAACCTCGGCGACGACATCACCTACAGCGGGACCGTCGCCGCCGCGCTCGAGGGCGTGGTCCTGGGGCTCCCGGCGATCGCCGCCTCGCAGCAGTCGGCCGCGCGCGAGATGGACTTCCGCCTCGGGCGCGAGTTCGATTTCGGCGCGGCGGCGCGCTTCGTCGCGCGCGTCGTCGACCGCCTGGACGACGTACCGCTGCCGTCCGGCACCCTGCTCAACATCAACGTCCCCGGCGTGCCGCCCGAGGGCGTCGAGGTCACCCGGCTGGGCAAGCGCATCTACCGCGACGAGCTGCGGCTCAAGGACGAGCAGGGACCGCGCCGCCAGTACTGGGTCTACGGCGCCGACCCCGGCTTCCAGGACGAGCCGGGGACCGACCTCGCCGCGGTGGCCCAACGCTCCATCGCCGTCACGCCGCTGCACTTCGACCTCACCGACGTGGCCGGGATGGACGCGCTGCGGCGCTTCGACCTCGCGCGGCTGCTCGCCCCGGCCGCGGAGGAAGTCGAGCCGTAGGCAAGGATCTTCGACGAACCTTTCGCTGGCGCGGCCGACGAAGGGGGTGATTGCTGTCGTGGCCGACAGGTGCATGGACGCGCCTGTCCTTACCCGCAAGGAGCACACCGTGCCGAGTCCGCCGAGTCGGTGCGCCGTCACCGGCGGCTGCCCGAGCCGCTGGCCGCGGCGATCGACGCGTGCCTGGAGCCCGAGCCCGAGCGCCGGCCGACGGTGGGCGCGCTAGCCAGTCTGCTGCGCGACCTGCGCCGCGCGCACGTGGACAAGACCCGCTGAGGGCGCCCGCCGCGGTCCTTATCCTGCGGCGACGTGAGCACCACCGAGGTCGCGACCCGCGCCGAGGAGCTGCGCGAGCAGCTGCGCTACCACGGCTATCGCTACTACGTCCTCGACGACCCCGAGATCGAGGACGACGCCTACGACGCGCTGCTCGACGAGCTGCGGCGCATCGAGGCCGAGCATCCCGAGCTGGTCGCGCCCGACTCGCCGACTCAGCGCGTCGGCGGCGAGCCCGTCTCCGAGCTGGTCAAGGTCCGCCACGAGATCCCGATGCTCTCGCTGGCCAACGCCCGCTCGGAGGAGGAGCTGCGCGCGTGGGTGACGCGGATGCGCGCGCACCTGGCGCGCGAGGGCATCTCCGAGCCGCGCTTCGAGTTCGTCGCCGAGCCGAAGATCGACGGGCTCGCGATCTCGCTGCGCTACGAGGACGGGCAGCTCGTGCGCGGCGCGACGCGCGGCAACGGCGAGGTCGGCGAGGACGTCACCCACAACCTGCGCACCATCCCGTCGATCCCGCTGTCCATCGACGACGCGCCGCCCGTGCTCGAGGTGCGCGGCGAGGTGTACATGTCGCTGCCCGACTTCGCGGCGCTCAACGAGCGCCGCGCGGAGGCGGGGCTGTCGACGTTCATGAACCCGCGCAACTCCGCGGCGGGAACGATCCGGCAGCTCGATCCCAAGCTCGCGGCCGACCGCCCGCTGTCGATGTGGTGCTACGGGATCGGGCGCGTCGAGGGCGTCACCTTCTCGGCCCACTACGAGGCGCTCGAGTGGCTGCGCGAGCACGGCTTCCGCGTCAACGCCGACGTCAAGCTGCTCGACTCCGAGGACGCCGTGGTGGCGCAGTGCCTGGCCTGGCAGGACCGCCGCGGCGCGCTGGACTTCGAGATCGACGGCGTCGTGGTCAAGGTCAACGACCTGGCGCTGCAGCGGCGCCTCGGGGTCGTCGGGCGCGACCCGCGCTGGGCGATCGCCTGGAAGTTCCCGCCGACGACGAAGATCACCACGCTCAAGGCGGTGCAGTGGAACGTCGGGAAGTTCGGCGACCTGCACCCGTTCGGCGAGCTCGAGCCCGTGCACGTCGGCGGGGTGACGGTCAAGCTCGCGACGCTGCACAACGAGGAGGACCTCGCGCGCAAGGACATCCGCCGCGGCGACGAGGTGATCGTGCTGCGCGCCGGCGACGTCATCCCGCAGGTCGTCTCACCGGCGCCGCACGCGGTCGAGCGCCCGGACCGCTCGCCGCCCGAGCGGCCGCCGGCGCGCTGCCCGTTCTGCGACACGCCGACCGTCAAGCCGGACGACGGCGTCTTCACCAAGTGCCCGAACCGCGACTGCCCCGAGCGCCGCTGGCAGCTGCTCAAGCACTTCGTCTCGCGCGGCGCGATGGACATCGACGGCCTCGGCGAGAAGCAGGTCGCCCAGCTGCAGGCCGCGGGCCTGGTGCGCACCGCCGCGGACTTCTACCGGCTGAGCGAGGAGCAGCTCGTCGCGCTGGAGGGCTTCGGCGAGATCTCGGCGCGGCGGACGGTGGCGAACATCGAGGCCTCCAAGGACACGCCGTTCGGCCGCGTCCTGTTCGCGATCGGGCTCGAGGAGGTCGGGTACGTCACCGGCCGCAACCTCGCGCAGCGCTTCCGCACGATCGACGCGCTGCTGGCGGCGAGCCCCGAGCAGATCCTCGAGACGCCGGGCGTGGGGCCGAAGATGGCAGAGCGGATCCACGAGCAGCTCGCCGACGAGCAGATGCGCGCGCTCACCGCCGACCTGCGCGCGCAGGGCGTGCGCATGGAGGAGGAGGGGGCGCCGCCCGGCGAGGGCCCGCTGTCCGGCAAGACCCTCGTGCTCACCGGCACGCTGCCCGACCTGACGAGGGAGGAGGCGACCGAGCGCATCACCGCGGCGGGCGGCCGCGTGACGTCGTCGGTGTCGAAGAAGACCGACTACGTGGTGGCGGGGGACTCGCCGGGGTCCAAGCTCGAGAAGGCCGAGCGCCTCGGCGTCGCGGTGCTCGACGAGGCGGGACTGCTGGAGCTCCTCAGTCCGTCAGGGTGACGCGCGCGAGCGCCGCCGTCATGCGGTCCTGGATGCGCCGCGCCGCCGGGACGTAGACGCCGCTCATCAGGAAGGCGAAGGCCACGCGGCGCCCGTCGCGCGTGGCGCAGTAGCCGGCGAGCGACGAGACCGCGCGGATCGTCCCGGTCTTGGCCGCGCAGCGGCCGGCGGCCGCCGTCCAGCGCATCCGCTTGCGCAGCGTGCCGGTGCGGCCGGGCACGGGCAGCGAGCGCCGGAAGACGGTCGCAACCGAGGTCCGGTCCATGTGCGCCAGCAGGGCGACGACCTGGCGCGGCGTGGTGCGATCGCTGCGCGCCAGTCCGGATCCGTCGAAGACCCGCGGGTACAGGCCGAACGAGGCCAGCTGGGCGCTGACGACGCCGGCGCCCGCGGCGGTCGTGCCGCCCGCGCCGAAGCGCGCGCCGAGCGCCTTGAGCAGCGACTCCGCGTACAGGTTGTCCGAGGGGCGGTTGGTCAGCCCCACGAGCACGCGCATCGGCGGGGAGCTGATCGTCGCGAGCGTGCGCGCGGCCGCCGGGGCGGCGGCGACATGCGTGCGCCCCGTCACCCGGATCTCCCGGCGGCGCAGCGCGGCCGCAAGGGCGCGCGCGGCGGTCAGCGCCGGCGCGCGCTGGAAGCGCCCGCGCACGAGCCCGCGGTCGACGGCCAGGCCGGCCAGCTCGCCGCCCATGTCGGTGTCGAGGCGCCCGCCCGTGCGGTACGAGCCCGGGAACGCGTCGAAGACCGTCCCGTCGCCGGCCACGCCGCCGCGCACGCCGACCAGCCCCTTGGCCGCCAGCTGGGCCGCCAGCACGTCGAGCTCGACCTTGCGCAGCGTCGGGTCGCCCCCGCCGCGCAGCCAGAGGTCGCCGTCGACGAGGCCCTCGAAGTCGGGTGCGGCGGTGGCAAGCACCTGCGTGTCGAGCGTGGCGTCGGGGCCGAAGCGCAGCAGCGCGGTGGCGGTCGTGTAGAGCTTCTCGACCGAGGCCGGCGGCCGGGCGATGTCCTCGCGGACGCCGAACAGCGCCCGGTCGCCGGCGAGGTCGACGACGTAGGCGCCGGCCCCGGGACCGGCGAGGCGCATCTCGCGCGCGAGCTTGGCGCGTAGCCACTCACCGTCGACCGCGGAGGCCGGCGCCGGAGACGCGAAAAGCCCGGCAAGCAGCGCAATGACGACGCAGACCCGCCGCATCGCAGGAGGTTGACACGTGCGAGCGCTCCGAGTTGCGGACTACACTCAGAAGCGATGGACAACGTCGTCCCCCTCGCCCCGAAGGGCAAGGCGCGGGCCCCGGCCAAGGGGGCGACGCCGCGCCGGCGCCGGCGGCGCTCCAAGACGGCGCTCGTCCTCGGCGGCGGCGGCTTCACGGGCGCGGTCTACGAGATCGGCGCGCTGCGAGCGCTCGACCTGCTCTCGGTCAACCGGACCGTCAACCAGTTCGACGTCTACGTCGGCACGTCGGCGGGCGCGTTCGTCGCCGCGCTGGCCGCCAACGGCGTGACGCCCGAGGAGATGATGCGGGTCGTCAACCAGCAGGTGCCGACCCCGTTCCGCGACATCGACGTCGGGACGCTGCTGCGCCCCAACTTCCTCGAGTACGCGCGCAGCGCGCTGAACATGCCGTTCAAGGCGATCAGCGTCCTGCGCGACGTCGCCGGCCAGATCAAGGGCGCGTCGGTGATGGACCTCGCGCTCGGCCTCGCCGAGGGTCTGCCCAGCGGCATCTACTCGGGCTCGGGCATCGAGCGCTACATGCGCGAGGTGCTCTCGGACCCCGACCGCTCCGACGATTTCCGCCTGCTCGAGCCCGAGCTCTACCTCGCGGCGACCGACCTCGACACCTGCGAGCGCATCGTCTTCGGGGCCGTGGGCTGGGACGACGTGCCGATCTCGCAGGCGGTGCGCGCGTCGACCGCCCTGCCGATGATCTACAAGCCGGTCAAGATCCGCGACCGCGAGCTCGTCGACGGCGGCATCGTCTCGACTACGAACGTCGACCTGGCCGTCGAGGCGGGGGCGAAGTTCGTCGTCGTCGTCAATCCGCTCGTGCCCTACGTCAACGACTTCTCCAAGCGCGTCGGGCGGATCTTCCCGCGCCCGCAGCGGGTCAGCGACATGGGCTTCCCGCAGATCGGCTACCAGGTCTTCAAGCTGCTCGCCTACCAGCGCCTGCACGAGATGGCCCGCCAGTGGGAGCAGCGCTATCCGGGCGTCGACATCGTCCTCATCGAGCCCGAGCCAAACGACGAGCTGATGTTCCAGACGTCGGTCCTGAACTTCACCTCGCGCGTGGGCATCGCCAAGCACGGCTTCGAGACCGTCACCCTGAAGCTCGCCCAGGACTACGAGCGCTTCCACGAGATCTGCGAGCGCCACGGGATCGAGATCTCGGCGACGCGCGTGCGCAAGGTCGTCAAGCACTTCGCCGCCGAGCAGGAGAAGGTGCGGGCCTGGCGCAAGATCCTCGAGCAGACGACCGGCGCGCTGCTGCGCCAGTCCGGCACGGCGCCGGAGGCGCCCGGCGACGCGGCAAGCGGCGACTAGCGCGCTCGTCGCCGCCGTCGCGCTCTGCGGCTGCGGCGGCGGCGCCAAGCCCCCGGGCCCGCCGCCGCGGCCCGACCTCGCTCCCCACACCGCGACGACCCGCGCCGTCGGCCGGGCGGCCGTCCTGGCCGCGGTCAGGCGGACGATCACGGCGGACGCGCGCTGGCGCGTCCGGCGCCACGAGTTCCGCGGGCCGGTGCTGCGCACCGACTGCGACCAACGCCCCGGCGAGGGCCACGAGGACGTCGTCGTCTACTCGTGCATCGCCGTCACGTTCGTGGGGCCGCGGACCTCGACCGGGCCGCCGCTGCGGTCCGGCCAGCTCTTCCAGGTGCGCGTCGATTACCCGCGGCGGCGCTTCACGTGGTGCAAGGTCGAGCCGCCGGGCGGCGAGGGCACCGGGCGCCCGGGCCAGGAGCACGCGCCCGACGACAGCTGCGGCGGGATCGCTTAAATGCGGGTCAGCGCCTGCACGAGGCGGTCGCTGGCGGCGCGCGACTGGACGGCGGCGCGGATGCGCGTGGGGTCGCCGAAGCGCGCGCCGGCGGCGACGATGACGCCGCTGCGCTGCAGGCCGGCGGCCAGCTCGGCGCCGTCGAGGCCGTCGCGGCGCAGCCAGACGACGTTGGCCTGGGTGTCGGCGACGTCGAAGCCGGCCTCGCGCAGCTCGCCGACCAGGCGGGCGCGCTCCTCGCGCACCGCGGCGATCCGCCGGCTTAGCGTCCCGCGCGTCGCGCGCAGCGCCTCGAGCACGCCGGCCTGCGCGAGCTCGTTGAGCCCGAGCTCCGGCTCCAGGCGCTCGAGCAGCGGAGCGGCGTCCGGCGCGCCGATCGCGTAGCCGCAGCGCAGCCCGGCCAGGCCCCACGCCTTCGAGAACGTGCGGAAGATCAGCAGCCGCGGGTGGCGCTCGAGCAGCGCGAGCGTCTCGTCGAGCGGCCGGTCGGCGTAGTGGGCGAGCGCCTCGTCGAGCAGCACGACCACCCGCTCGGGCAGCATGCCGAGCAGCTCGTCGATCTCGCCGGTGGCGAGCAGGTCGCCGGTCGGGTCGTTCGGGTTGCACAGCGCGACGATCCGCGTGCGCTGGTTGAGCGCGCGCACGATCGCCTCGGCGGCGAAGCCCGTGACCGGGACCGCGCGGCCGCGGGCGCGGCGCGCCATCACGGGATAGAGCGGATACGACGGCCACGGCGTGACGAGCTCGTCGCCCGGCTCCATGAGCGCGTGGGCCGTGGCGGCGAGCAGCTGCGCCGCGCCGTTGCCGACGACCACCTGCTCGGCGTCGATTCCGTGCAGCGCGGCCAGCTCGCCGCGCAGCTCGCCGGCGTGCGGGTCGAGGTAGCGGTGCAGGCCGCGGCGGGCGATGTAGGTGACGGCGTTGACGACCGTGTGGGGCGGCAGCTCGGGCCACGTCGTCTGCGAGAGGTCGATGGGGTCGACGCGGGCCAGCGCGCGCCGGCGCTCCTCGGCCGCCTTGCGCCGCAGCTCGGCGTTGACCTCGTCCTCGGAGAGTCCCTCGAACTGGCGGTAGTAGTCGAGCAGCCCCATCAGTGGGCGCGTCCGTAACCCGTCGGGCTTGCGGACTCGCCCACTAGCTGCGCGGGGCCACGCTCGGGCCGAGGCCCGCGATGAACACCAGCCAGATCGTGAAGCAGACGGTGCCGATGACCACCGTCGTGGCGAAGACCGGCCCGATGATCCCCTTGCGCTGGTCGTAGCCGGCCGCGCGGCGGACGAGGATCCACGCGTGGTCGAGGCGCTTCAGCACGGCGAGCGCCCCCATCAGCGTCAGCAGCATGCCGACGAAGGCGACGAAGATCCCGAGGCTGATCGACTCCGTCCGGTAGTCGACCTGCGCGCCGACCCACAGCCACGCGGCGGGCAGCGGGCCCCAGAAGAGCAGGTTGACCACGACCATCAGCACGGCGATCGCGAAGGCCAGCGCGCGGTCGAAGCGCCGGCGCGCGGTGCTGCCGCGCTGCGGCAGCGCGCGATAGCGGACGGGCCCCGTGCCGGGTCGGCGGCCGATGAAGAGGCCGCCGGTGTCGGTGGGGTCGGTGCGCATCGTCGCTCCAGCGTAGCTGTGCGCGGTCGCGCGGCTGCGCGTCAGCGGTAGAGAGAGTCGAAGATCTCCGCGTACTTGTCGTTGACCACGTTGCGCTTGACCTTCAGCGTCGGGGTCAGCTCGCCGGTCTCCTGCGAGAGGTCGTGGTCGAGGAGCGCGAACTTCTTGACCTGCTCGACCTGCGCGTACTTCGCGTTGGCCTTGTCGACCTCCGCCTGGATCAGCTCGCGCACCTTCTCGTTCTGGGTCAGCGCCGGGATCGAGGTGTCCTCGATGCCTTGCTCGCGCGCCCAGGGCACGATCTCCTCCTCGTCGAGCGTGATGAGCGCGACGGGGAACGGGCGCCGGTCGCCGTGCATGACGCACTGCGAGACCCAGCGCGACTGCTTCATGTCGTTCTCGAAGTTCGCAGGCGTCAGGTTCTTGCCGCCCGCCGTGATGATGATGTCCTTCTTGCGCCCGACGATCGAGACGTAGCCGTCCTCGTCGATCGTCGCGAGGTCGCCCGTGTGCAGCCAGCCGTCGACGACCGCGCCGAAGGAGGCGTCGGCGTTCTTGTGGTAGCCGGCGAAGATGTTCGGCCCCTTGATCAGCAGCTCGCCGTCTTCGGCGATCTTCAGCTCGACGCCGGCCAGCGCCTTGCCGACCGTGCCGAACTTGTGCGCCTCGGGACGCGACGTCGTGGCTGCGGTGGCGGTCTCGGTCATCCCGTAGCCCTCGAGCACGGGCACGCCGGCGGCCCAGAAGAACTCGAGGATCTCCCGTGCGATCGGCGCCGCGCCCGTGACCGCCTCGCGGATCCGCCCGCCGAAGGCCGCGCGCACGTTCTTGAAGAGCCCCTCGTCGAACTTCGCGTAGGCGTCGCGGAGGTCGGCGGGGATCTCCTGGCCGGCCACGCGCAGGTCGTGGTAGCGCCCGCCGACCTCGGTCGCCCGGCGCAGCGTGTCGGGATCGACGTTTCCCGCGACGAGCGTGTAGATCTTCTCGAAGATGCGCGGGACGCTGGGCAGGTAGGTCGGCTTGGTCTCCGCCAGCTCGGCGATGATCTGCTTGGTGTCGCCGCCGAAGTAGGCGATCGGCGCCCCGCTGTCGACGGCCCCGAGCTGGACGAGCAGCGCGAAGGCGTGCGCCAGGGGCAGGTAGAGGTAGACCAGGTCTTCCTCGCCGCGGAACAGCTCGCGCTCGCCCACCGAGTCGACGATCGCCCGGTAGTTGCCGTGGGTGAGCACGCAGCCCTTCGGCGGCCCGGTCGTCCCCGACGTGTAGATGAACGTGTAGGGGTCCTCGCGGCCGATCGCCGTGTAGCGCCGCTCGAGCTCGGCGGGGTCGCCGGCGCGCCCGCGCTCTCGCAGCTCGTCGAGCGTCACGGCGGCGCCGTCGGTCATCGTGATCACGTGCCGCAGCGCGGGCAGGCGGTCGCGGACCTGGAAGACCTTGGCCAGCTGGCCCGCGTTCTCGCAGACGATGGCGACCGCGTCGGAGTTGCCGATGACCCACTCGCACTCTTCGGGTGAGTTGGTCGGGTAGATCGGCACGACGACCGCGCCGGTGGCGCTGATGGCGAAGTCCACCCACGTCCACTCGACGCGCGTGTTGGCCAGCAGGCAGACGCGGTCGCCGGGCGCGATCCCGACGTCGATCAGCCCGAGCGCGATCTCGCGGGCGATCTCCCACATCCGGCGGTGGGAGACCTCGCGCCACTCACCGCCGACCTTGTGCTTCTGCGCGATCTGGTCGCCGTAGAGCTCGGCTGCCTTGGGCAGCAGGTCGGCGATCGTCTTCGACCCGGTCGTCTGCCGGGGTGCGGTGCCCGCTTCCATTCGGATCTCCTCAATACCGCCGAAGGCGGTCATTACCCGTACATCGAGTCGAACAGCTCGGCGTACTTCTCGTTGACCACGTTGCGCTTGACCTTGAGCGTCGGGGTGAGCTCGCCGGTGTCCTGCGACAGGTCGTGGTCGAGGATCTTGAACTTCTTGATCTGGGCGACCTTGGCGTGGTGGGCGTTGACCTCGTCCAGGCAGGCCTGGATCATCTCGCGCACCTTGTCGTTGTCGGCCAGCTCGCCGACCTCGGTGGGTAGCCCCTTGTCCTTGGCCCAGGGGACGATCTCCTCCTCGTCGAGCGTGATCAGCGCCACCGGGAACGGCCGCCGGTCGCCGTGCATCACGGCCTGGGAGATCCAGCGCGACTGCTTGAGCTCGTTCTCGATGTTGGAGGGCGTGAGGTTCTTGCCGCCGGCCGTGATGATGATGTCCTTCATCCGGCCGGTGATCTTGACGAAGCCCTCGTCGTCGATCTCGCCGACGTCGCCCGTGCGGAACCAGCCGTCGTCGGTGAACGTCTCCCGCGTGGCCTTCTCGTTGCGCCAGTACTCCTTGAAGACGTTGGGGCCCTTCATGAGCAGCTCGCCGTCCTCGGCGGTCTTGACCTCGATGCCGGGCGCGGCGCGGCCGACCGTGCCGAACTTGAAGGCGTCGGGCGTGTTGACGCAGCCGATGCCCGTCGTCTCGGTCAGGCCCCAGCCCTCGAGCACCGTCACGCCGCACGCGTAGAAGAACTCGAGGATGTCGGGGGCGATCGGCGCCGCGCCGGTCACCGCCTGGCGGATCTTGCCGCCGAAGGCGGCGCGCACGTTCTTGTAGAGCTTCTCCTCGAACTGCTTGAAGGTCTCGTCGGGCTCGGCCTCGCCCTTGCGGACCCTGGTGCCGACCTCCACGGCCTTCTTGAGCGTGGCGGAGTCGAGGTTGGAGGTGACCAGCGTGTAGATCTTCTCGAAGATCCGCGGGACGCTCGGGAAGTACGTCGGCTGGGTCTCGGACAGCTCCGGGACGATCTTCTTGGTGTTGCCGCTGAAGAAGATGATCGGCGCGCCGATGTCCCACGCGCCGAGCACGCAGATCAGCGCGAAGACGTGCGCGAGCGGCAGATAGAGGTACTGCGAGTCGTCCTCGGTCACGAAGTCGAGCTGGTGCACGACCGCGCTGACCGAGCCGGCATTGGCGTGGGTGAGCGCCACGCCCTTCGGGTTGCCGGTCGTGCCCGAGGTGTAGATGATCGTGTACGGGTCGTCCTCGGAGACGCCGTCGCGGCGCTTGGCGAGCTCGTCGGCGTGATCGGAGCCGCGGCCGCGCTCGCGCAGCTCGTCGAGGCCGATCGCGCCGTCGGCGCTGCCGTCGAAGATCACCACGTGCTCGAGCTCCGGCAGCTCGCCGCGGACCTGCTCGATCTTCGCCGCCTGGTCGGCGTCCTCGACGAAGACGACCTTCGCCTCGGAGTTGCCGGCGACCCACTGGCACTCGCGCGGGGAGTTGGTCGGGTAGATCGGCACGACGATGCCGGCCGCGCTGGAGACCGCGAAGCTCGCGTAGACCCACTCGGGGCGCGTGTCGGCGAGGATGCACGCGCGGTCGCCGGCCTCGAAGCCGAGCTCGGCGAGCCCGCCGGCGAGCTCGTTGACCAGGGTCGCCACCGCGGCGTAGCTCGTCTCCTGCCAGTCGCCGTCACGCTTGAAGCGCACGGCCGTGCGATCGCCGAAGCGCTCGCCGGCGGCCGTGGCGAGGTCGGACATCGTCCGGCCGGTTGCCTGCTCGAGCTCGGTTGCGTCAGCCATCGCGCCGTCCTTCCGGTGTTCTAGTCCCCCGAAGGATGACGTACCCGGCGCAATGATGACCAAGCGGCGGGCAGGCGCCCGCCGCTCGCGCTGTCAAATGAAGGGTGGTGTTCTCAGGCCTTGACGGCCTGCGCGCGCGGAGCGAGCGAAGCGCTCTCGCGGAGGCTGGCCAAGAACAGCGTCTTGTCGATCCGTCCCTGGAAGATCGGCACCCCCAGCTCCATGCACTTGGCGATCACGTCCCGGCGCTCCATCCCAGACTCCCGCGCGAGCTCCGTGGGCGTGAGGTGATTCGCCATTGGGCCTGTCCTCCTTTGTGGGGATCGCAACGTTGGGGAACGGTAGCGACACGCGCGGACGACCTCAAACGGTCGCCCTCATGACGACGCAAAGCCGCAGCAATGATGCGCGTTTTGCGGACGTCCGGCCATCGTTGCGCAATCCAGTGTTTTGAACGCTACAGTTCCGGATAGACCTTCCGCCGCCACGGAAGGACGACAAGGAAGTTCGGGGGGATGGAAGCAGCACTAGCCCTAGCGCCCGCGCAAGCGCGCGCGACAACCCTTCAGACGGATGCCGATCTTGTCGCCGCGGTTCGCCGCGGAGACGACCGCGCCTTCGAGGAGCTCTACGCGCGCTACACGCGTCGGATCGCCTCCTACGTCTTCGGCATGGTCAAGGACCATGCGCGCGCGGAGGACCTGACCCAGGACGTCTTCGTCTCGGCGCTGCGGCGCATGCGCGACACCGACCGGCCGATCGCGTTCAAGCCGTGGATCTACGAGATCGCGAAGAACGCGTGCATCGACCAGTTCCGCCGCCAGCGGCGCGCCGAGGAGGTCTCCTTCGACGCCGAGGAGGGCCTCGGCGCCGCGGACTACGGCCGCCTCGTCACCGGCGATCCCAGCCCGGACGTCGCGCTCGACCACAAGCAGCAGCTCGACCACCTGCGCGGCGCCCTCGGCGGCCTGTCGGAGGCCCACCACCAGATCCTCGTCATGCGCGAGTTCGAGGGGCTCTCCTACCGCGAGATCGGCGAGCGGATGTCGATGAGCCGCCCGTCGGTCGAGTCGACGCTCTTCCGCGCCCGCAAGCGGCTGTCCGAGGAGTACGAGGAGCTCGTCACGGGCGCCCGCTGCGTACGCATCCAGGCGATCATCGGCGCCGCCGGCGGCGGGACGCTCGGCGCCCGCGATCGCCGGCGCATGGCCCGCCACCTCTCCTACTGCCAGCCGTGCCGCCGCCACGCGCACGCGGCCGGCCTCAGCGACGTCGTCCCCGCGCGCCGTCCGCTGGGCGCCAAGATCGCCGCGCTGCTGCCGCTGCCGGCCTTCCTGCGCCGGCGGGTCGCCGGCCGAGCGGACGACGGGGGCGTCGGCGCCACCGTCGGCCACGGGGGCACGCTCGCGCAGTGGTCATCGAACCTCTGGCCCGTGATGGACTCGACGGCCGGCGGCTGGACCAAGGCCGTCGCCACCGCGGCGACCATCGCCGTGGCCGGCGTGGGCGCCGGCGCGATGAGCGGCGCCCGCGGCGATCGCGTGCAGCACCCGTCGGGCGCCAGCGGGCTCGTCTCGCTCGCCGGCGGCCACCACCGCGCCTCGGCGCCCGCCGGCGACCCCCCCGCCGCGCTCAGCGCCGCGCCCGTGTCCCGCGCCACGGTGGCCGTGCCGCCGCGCAGCGCGGCGTCCGGGCCCACGGCCGCCGTGCGCTCCGGCTCGGGCGCCGGGTCGGGGTCCGACAAGGCCGGCGACGCCGGCTCGTCGCCAGCCGGTGAGGCTCCCGCGGCCGGCGACGGAGCTGCAGCGCTCAGGAACGTCGCGCCGCAGGCCGGCGGCGCCTCCGACCAGCTCGAGGCCGTGACGCGCCAGCTGCCGCCCGGACTCGGCGGCGGCGGCGGCGACGCCAAGCCTGGCGACGGCCACCAGGGCGCCGGCGACGCGACGGACACCGTCCCGGCCCATGCGGGTCTTCCGG
>DASXRF010000232.1:0-14117 GCA_036506755.1 Solirubrobacteraceae bacterium
CGGCGAGGGGCTCCCCGCACGCGTCGCAGAACCGCTGCCCGACCGCGCTCGCCTGACCGCAATGTGGGCACGCAGCCGTTTTGGCGAAGCGCATGCCGCACTCGCCGCAGAACGTCGCGCCGGGGCGATTCTCGTGCCCACACGCCGTACACCTCATGGCCGATCTCCGACCCGTCATCGTCGCAGAACCGCGCGCTCGCGCGCGCCCGCCTCCACCTTCGCCCGACCAGCGACCGAACACCCCCGCGCGGAGTAGGATCGGATCTGGAAAGCGGGCCCGGATGACCGCCCTCGTCGTCGTGCTGCTGGTCGCGGGTGCCTCGCTGCTGGTCGCAGAGGCGCACGTGGCCTCCTACGGTGTTTTGGGGCTGGCGGGGGCGGCGTGCCTCACCGCCGGCGTCGTGCTCGCCATCGCCGCCGCGGGGGCCGGTGTGGCGCTCGCGATCGCGACGGCCGCCCCCGTCGGCCTCGTGATGGCCGGCATCGTCGCGGTGGCCGGGCGCAAGGCTCTTGCAGTCCATCGCCGGGCGGCCCTCGGGGGCGCCGACGGCCTGGTCGGACGGATCGGAGTCGTCCGCCGAACCGTGTCCCCGGAGGGCGATGTGCTCGTCCACGGCGAGCTGTGGCGCGCGCGCCGATCACTCGCCGAAGAGGAGGAGGCCGAACTGCGGGAGGGCACGCCCGTGGTCGTCGAACGCGTACACGGGCTGACCGTGTCGGTCCGCCGCGCCGAGGAGTGGGAGCTGCTGCCATGACTGCCGTGACCGTCGTCATCGTCCTCGTCTTCACGCTGCTGGCCGTCGCCCTGACGCTCGCGGCCGCGTCGCTGCGCATCCTGCGCGAGTACGAGCGCGCCGTGGTCTTCCGGCTCGGTCGGCTGCTCGGGCCGAAGGGCCCCGGCCTCGTCCTCCTCATCCCCGGGGTCGACCGGATGGTCCGCGTCGACCTGCGCACGGTCACGCTCGACATCCCGCCGCAGAACCTCATCACCCGCGACAACGTCCCGGCCAAGGTCAACGCGGTCTGCTACTTCCGCGTGATCGATGCCACGCACGCGGTCGTGGAGGTCGAGCGCTACCTCCTCGCAACCTCACAGATCGCGCAGACCACGCTGCGCTCTGTGCTCGGCAAGGCGGATCTCGACATGCTGCTCTCCGAGCGCGAGCAGCTGAACGAGGCGCTGCAGCACATCATCGACGAGCACACCGACCCGTGGGGGATCAAGGTCACGACCGTCGAGATCAAGGACGTGGAGATCCCGTCCGCCATGCAGCGCGCGATGGCGCTGGGAGCCGAGGCCGAGCGCGAGCGCCGGGCCAAGATCATCCACGCGGAAGGCGAGTTCCAGGCGTCGCGTCGCCTGCGCGACGCCGCCGACGTCATCGCCGGCAACCCCGCGTCGCTGCAGCTGCGCTACCTGCAGACGCTGACCGAGATCGGCTCCACGCAGAACTCGACGGTCGTCTTCCCACTGCCGATGGACGTCGTCAAGCCCTTCCTCGAGGCGACCATGGGCCAGGTCGCCGACACCCACCCGGCGCGCGACGGCGCAGAGCTCTCGGACGGGATTCCCGCGGTTCCCGCGTGAGCGCCGCGGCCGGCGACTCCGGGCCGCTTCACGACGCGGTCGTCGCGAGCTGCACCTCGACCCGCCCCGTGAGCGTCGTCATGCCGAGGTCCTTCGCGGTGGCGAGGGCGCGCCGCAGCACGTCCTGGGCCCGCTCGGTGTCGCCGGCGTGGCGCCGCCCGAGCAGCATTCGCGCATAGGCGAGCTCGGTGCGCGCGAGCCAGGGGCGCGCGCCGAGCCGCGCGTTGAGGTCCAGCGCGGCCTCGAAATGCGCCTGCGCCTCGTCCCACAACCCGATCGTGCTCGCGAGCAGGCCGAGTGGGCGGTCGGCCGAGCCGAGACAGGCCCATCCCTCGACGATGACGACGTTGCGCCCGGCGTAGGGAAGCAGCAGGTCGCGCAACTCGGCAGCGCGGCGAGCGTCGCCGAGGAAGGCGCACGTGTCGGCGAGGTCGGTCATCGCGACGAGCCATTGGTTGTCGCGCTCGACGGCGGCGAAGCCGCGGGCGGCCACCTCCTCGAACGCGACCGCGGCCTCGTCCCGGCGGCCGAGCTCGGTGTGCAGGTAGGCGAGCCCGGCCCTCCACCGCGTGGTCTCCGGATAGCGCGTGGCGAGCTGCTCCACGGTCGCCTGCAGCTCGGCCAGCCGCCCGAGCTCCATCGCGGCGATGAAGCTCTGGATGGCGAAGCAGTGCTCGGCGTCGGTCATCCGCACGCGCCGGCCGAGCTCGAACGCCTCGTGGGCGCGAGACTCGCCCTCGGCGAAGCGGCCGGCGAGCAACGCCTCGGCAGCGCGCCAGACCGCCGCCTGCCAGCGGCCGTACGGCTGGCGGAGCTCCTCCGCCGCACGGGCGTGCACCTCGATCTCCGCGTGCGCGTCCGCGACGTCGCCGATCTCCAGCAGCGCGACGATGCGCCGGCCTCGCCCCTCGCGCGCGAGCCGGTCGTTGCGGGCGCGCCGCGCCAGCTCGACCACCTCGTCGGCGATCGCGAGCCGCTCCTCCACGTTCTCCGGGCCCCACAGCGCGGCGTAGCGCGCGTTCAGCGCGTACGCGAGCGTCGCGGGATCGCCCAGCCGCCGCGCGATCGCCAGAGCCTCGTCCACCAAGGCTGCGCGGCGCGCTCCCGCCCCCGCAAAGTAGAGCTCCATCGCGAGGCGGGCGAGCAGTCGCGCGCGCACCGCGTCATCACGCGCGCCGAGCGCGGCCAGCGCCTCCTCGAGCAGCCCGACGAGCTCCTCGTCCACCACCCCGAAGCTGCCGCGGGGGCCACCGTAGCCGAGGGCGGCGCGCGCCAGGCGCTCGGGAGAGCTCAGCTCCCGCGCCGCCTCGGCGGCGTGACGGAACGCGACACGCGCCTGCCCGTGCGCGCCGGCGCGGTGGTGCGCCTCGCCGAGCGCGAGCAGCAGGTCGCAGCGCCTCGCGCCGGAGGCGGGGACGAGGTCGAGGGCCGTGAGCGCGCGCTCGTAGATGCCGGCCGCCTCCTCGTGGGCGAGGCGGGTGCTCGCGTGTTCGGCGGCGGCCGTCGCGTATCGCAGGCCCCGCTCGACGTCCCCCGCCGACGCGGCCTCGAGGAAGTGATGCGCGAGCTCGGCGATGTGGGGCTCGAGCCGGCCGGCGAGAACCCGCTCGAGCGCCTCGCCGACCCGCCGGTGCAGATGCAGCCGGCGGCTCGGGGGCAGGCCGTCCGCGAGCGTGTCGCTGATGAGGACGTGCGCGAAGCGGTAGCGGCCCGGGGCACGCGCGAAGATCACGCGCGCCGCCTGCGCCTCGTCGAGCGCTTCGAGCGTCCGGTCGTCGCCGATCGCCGCGACCTCCTGCAGCACGCGGAGGTCGAAGTCGCGGCCGATCACCGCGGCGATCGCGAGCGCCTCGCGGCACTGCGCGCTCAGCGGAGCGAGGCGCCGCCCGACGAGCTCGCGCACCTCCTGAGGGACGACGATTTCGCCCGGGGCGCTCTCGAGCCGTCCCTCCGCGCTGAGCAGGCGGACGATCTCCGCGACGAAGAAGGGGTTGCCCTCGGACTTCGCATGAACCGCGTCGACGAGCGCCTCGTCGGGCTCCAGCCCCGCGGTCATCGCGACGTACCGCGCGACCTGCGCGCGGGTGAGCCCGCGCAACGCGATCCGGCGAGGCGGTCGCACGCGGGCCAACTCGCCGAGCGTCTGCGCGAGCGGGTGCTGCGCGTGGAGCTCCGTGTCGCGGTACGTGCCGACGACGAGAAGGCGCGCGTCGCCGATCTGCGGCGCGAGGAACTCGAGCAGCCTCAGCGACGGCCGGTCGGCGCACTGCAGGTCGTCGAGCACGACGACCAACGGCTCGCGGCGCGTGGCGTTCAGCAGGAACGTGGTGACGCTGTCGAACAGGCGGAAGCGCGCCTGCTCGGTCCCCACCGCCGCGGGGGGCTCGAGGCCGGGCAGTCGCCGGCGGACCTCGGAGACGATCTGCGCGATGTCGGCGGCGCCGGGACCCATCGTCTCGCTGAGCACCCAGGGCTCGTGGTCGACGCTGTAGGCACGGACGATCTGCATCCACGGCCAGTACGCCGGCGCGCCCTCGCCCTCGTAGCAGCGACCCCAGAGCACCAGCGCGTCGCGCAGGTGGGCGTAGGTCGTCAGCTCCTCGGCCAGGCGCGTCTTGCCGATGCCGGGCTCGCCCGAGATCAGGACGAGCTGGCCTCGCCCGGCGAGAGCCAGGTCCGCGGTGTCGCACAACTCGTCGACCTCGCGCTCGCGCCCGACGTGGACGCCGCCCGCGAGCCGGTCGAGCGGGTTGCCGCCCACCTCGACGGTGCTCGGGCGCCGGCGCGCGGGCGCGGCGAGCGCCGCGAGCGCCTCGCCCACCTCGGCGGCGCTCTGCGGCCGCTCGCGCGGGTCCTTCGCGAGCAGGTGAACGATCAGCGCGTCGAGGGGCTTGGAGACCTCGGGGTTGCGCCACGCCGGCGCTACGGGAGGCGTCCGCAGGTGCTGAGTGATGATCGTGAGCGCATCGTCGCCGGCGAAGGGCGCCTGACCGGTGACGAGCTCGTAGAGCATCGCGCCCAGCGAGTAGAGGTCCGCGCGCGGCTCCGGAGCGCGCCCGAGGGCCTGCTCGGGCGCGATGTAGTCGATCGTGCCGACCATCATGCCCTCGCCGGTGAGCCTGGCGATGGTGGCGCTCTCACTCTGGCGCAGGGCGGCGACGAGGCCGAAGTCGCCGAGCTTCGCCGTGCCGTCCGCGGTCAACCAGACGTTCGAGGGCTTGAGGTCCCGATGTACGACGCCGTGCCCGTGCGCGTGATCGAGCGCGGCGCACACGTCCGCCGCGATGCGCACGGCGCGCTCGATGGGCAGCGGCCGGGCGGGTGGGTCGGAGTGCAGGAGCACGTCGGCGACCGTGCCCCCGTCGAGATACTCCTCGACGATGTAGGGCGCGCCCGCCTCCTCACCCGCGTCGTAGACCGTGACCACGTTCGGGTGCGCGGCGAGCCTGCCCATCGCCTGGGCCTCGCGCCGGATCCGGTCCGCGCGACCCTCGTCGAGCGCCTCGACCCTGATGAACGCGAAGGCGACCTCGCGGTCGAGGGTCGTGTCGCGGGCAAGGTACACGCGTTTGTTCGCGCCCTCCCCGAGGAAGCGCTCGATGCGGTAGCGCCCGTTCGCGAACGCCGCCGGCGCAGCCTGCGACGCCGCCGGGAGCCCGGTCTGCGCGGCGAGGGGCTCCCCACACGCGTCGCAGAAACGCTGGCCGACCGCGCTCGCCCGGCCGCAACGCGGGCACGCGACCGTTTTGGCGAAGCGCGTCCCACACTCGCGACAGAACGTCGCGTCGGGGCGGTTCTCGTGCCCGCACGCCGTGCATCTCATGGCCGAATCTCCGAGCTGTCATCGTCGCAGAACGGCGCGTCGGCGGTTCCTGGCGCGCCGGAGCCGGCGGTGCTCCACGCATCCCTGGAACCGTCGATCGCGTTGCCCGATACTCCAGGGGCAACCGCGAGCGCCGTCGTCACGGCGCGGTCCGAGGGGAGGTCATATGCACGCACGGCTCAGCAGGTTCGCCGGTCTCAACCCGGAGCGCGTCGATGCGACCGTCCGGCAGTTCGAGGAGGAGGCGCTTGCGGACCTCGAGCAGCAGCCGGGGTTCCGGGGGATCACGGTAGGCGTGAATCGCAAGTCGGGACAAGCCGTCGCGATCACGCTCTGGGAGACCGAGACCGACATGAAGCACAGCGAGGAGATCGCGATGAGGGCGCGGGAGCGGGCGGTCGCCACGGCCGGTCCGTCGCGCCAGCCCGTCGTCGACGTCTACGAAGTGGTCGTGAACAAGTAGCCGCGCACGGCGCTACGCCTCCCCGCGGCGGCCGACCGCGCGGATGAGCGCGAGGACGATGATCGTGCCGATCACCGCTCCGGGCAGGCCGCCGAGGTCGAGCGCCTCGGTGTCGCCGACGCCCAGCAGCTCGGTGAAGATGAGGTAGCCGACGAGCGCCCCGGCCACGCCGACCGCCGTGGTGGGAAGGCAGCCGCGGATCCCGCTGCCGCGCGTGAAGAACCGCCCGAGATACCCGGCGAGGATGCCGAGGATGATCGCGCCGATCATGCCCGGACCCCGAGCGCGGCAGCCGCCCGTTCCTCGGCCGCCGCGTCGGTGGCGTCAGGGCTCGCCCCCTGGGTGATGCGCCCGCGATCGCTGCCGAAGTTGGCGAGCGCGAGGTCGAGCGCCTCGAGCGGCACGTCGCACGCCTCGGCGAGGTCGCCCGCGCGGCGCTCGAGCAGGAACCGGTCGGCGATGCCGAAGACGCGGCGGGCGGCCAGCGAGGCGTCGTCGCCGTCGCCGACGTGCAGCGCGTCGGCGCGGACCTCGGCGAGCCCGAGTCGGCCCAGCGTCACGAGCAGGTCGTAGCGGGCCGGGCGCCCGAAGCCGGGCAGCGCGCCCAGGCGCTCGTAGGCGCGGTCGAAGCGCCGCTCGGGCGTCCAGCCCTGGACTCCGAGCAGGGCGGCGCCCTGGCCTCCCGCCCGCTCGGCCCAGGCCCGGTACGCGGCGATCGCGCGCCGCGTGCCCGCGGCGTCGCGGGCGCCCGCGCGCGGACCGAGCGGCACGCCGTCGAGCGGGGGCGCCGTCCGGTCGGCCCACCGCACGCGCGCGGAGCGCACGCCGGCGAACGGGTCGTCGCCCGGCAGCGGCCCGAGGATCGCGACGAGCATGGCCAGCCACAGGCCCTCCTCGCGGTCGGGCTCGCTCGCGGCCTCGGCGTACAGGCCGCCGGGCGCGCTCGCCAACTCGGCCAGGCGGCCCGCGGCGAAGGCGATCTCCTCGGCCAGCCGCTGGGCGTCGGCGCTCGAGCGCAGCCCGGGGACGAGCGCGTTGCGGTAGCCGTCGTCGGCCGAGCGCGCGACGCGCCGGACCTTCACCCCCGTCGCCGAGGCGCGCGTCCCGCGCGAGGCAGCGGCCGTGCCTCCCGCCGCCGTGCGCCGCGCCGGCCGCCGCGGCGGCTCGGGCTCGCGGCAGATCGGGCAGTTCTGGATGAAGCGGTTGTGGCGACAGAAGGTGGGCACCGAAGGCCCACCAACTTTATTGCGCGCTCAGGCCGCGGCGGGCCAGGCGGCGGCGAGCAGGATCGGATCGGGGTCGCTCGCGGCCGGCGCGTCGAGCGGGGCGTCGGCCAGCCCGAGCCGAACGGCGGCCGCGGCCGTGAGACGGGCGTTGGCGCGTGTCGCGACGCCCAGGCAGGCCAGCCGCAGCGCCGGGTCGGCGACACGCCGGCGGGCGGCCGCGCGCCGGACGCGGCCCTCGTGGAGCTCGGCGGGCCGGAGCGCCCGCACGCCCGGCCCGCGCCCGGCGACGGCCGCGACGGAGATCCGCGCCCGCGGGCGGGGCCGGCGCGGCCGCAGCGGCGCCACGGCGACGACGCTCGGCCCGCGGCGGCGGCCCCGGCGGCGGCGGCGTGGGAGCGCCCAGCGCGCCGCGAGCGCGAGCAACACGACCAGCGCGACGACCCCCGCAAGCGGGCTGGTCGTCGCCGCGCCGGCGACGACCAGCGGCACGGCGGCGAGGAACGGATCCACGAGGCGACGGCTCATCCACCGCCTCATCGGCGGCGCGCGCCGCGGCCTCCCCGCGAGCGGCGCTCCGTTGGACGGATTACCTGTGGCAGGGACCGGCCTTGCGGCGCTTGACCACGTTCCAGCCGGGCCGCTTGGAGCCGTCGGGGTTGATCAGGCCGGCGTCGAAGCTCGACTCCGGCTGCGCCGGCGAGAAGTTGTAGATGTAGAGGCGCTTGATCCGCGCGTTGGACTTGGCGATCGTGAACATGCACCCCAGCGCGCGGGCCGCCCGGGCCGGGCTGTAGGGGAACGAGGTCCCGAACTTCACGATCCCGCCGGTCTCGGTGAGCCAGACCTGCCCGCGGCGCGTGGCCTTGAGCAGGGCGCGCGTGCGCTTGGTCGAGAACCGGTTGGTGTCCGAGTAGTTGTGGACGCCCCAGACCGACGGGAACGGCCGCGCGTATCGCAGGAACTTCTTCACGAAGCCCACCGACGGGCCGACCTTGTTCTGGTCGAGAATGTCGAGCGCGACGATGGTGCAGCGCCGGTGCAGCGCGCGACAGGCCGTGCGCGTGGCCTTGTAGTAGTCGGCCGCCCGCTTGGGGTTGTGGCAGATCGGCTGCCCGACGTAGAACGCGCCCGCTCCGGACCCCACGCGGCGTTGGCAGCGGTTCGCCTCGTTCCACGGCGAGATGCTCTTGACCTTGGGGAACTCGCGTAGGAAGAGCTTGATCGCCTTGGTGTACTCGGCGACGCTGGGCACGTGGCGCTCGCGGCCGCGCGTGTGCGAGTGCTCGAAGGAGACGAGCAGGTCCTGGCCGCCCGCGTTGCGCACCCACTGGGCGAGCGCCACGCGGTCCGCGCTGCCCGCCGGGAGGTTCATCACGTCGTAGGGCGTGATGTAGCGCGCCGCTGAGAAGCCGAGCGGCTGGAAGAGCGGGCTCAGGAAGCTGCTCGGGACCTGGTCGCTGACGCCGGTCTTGTAGCGCGCCGCGTGCCCGGAGACGGGGACGACGAGGCAGGCGGTCAGCATGAGAAGCGGCAGGAGGCGGCGGGACATAGGCGGCCAGGGTACCCGCGTGCTCAGGGCGTCAGTCCCGGCGCGAATAGCGACGTCGCGAAGTTGACGGCGCCCTCCACGTCGGGCGTGTCGGACTCCAGCATCCGGACCGCGAGCTCGAAGCCCGCACCCACCATGGCCGCCGCCATGTAGCGCGCGTCGTGGGGCGCGAGCAGCCCCGCGTCGACGGCGCGGCGCAGGTCGGCCTCGAGCTCGTCCGTGCCCGCGCCGAGCGCCGGCGTGTCGAACTGCGCGCGGATCGTCCCCGCGTTGCGGCGCATGATCTCGAACAGCGTGCGGTCGGAGCCCAGGAACTCGAAGTAGGCGCGGAAGCCGTCGCGCACGAACGACTCGGCGTCGCCGGCGGCGCGGCGCGCCGCGCGAACGACCTCGCGCGCCTCGCGCGCGCTCTCCTCCAGCAGCGCCCGGAAGACCGCTTCCTTGTCGGGGAAGTAGTTGTAGAACGTCCCCGTGGCCAGGTCGGTGCGCCGGACGATGTCGCGGACCGTCGCCGCGCCGTAGCCCAGCTCGGCGAAGACCTCGCGTGCCGCCGCGACGATCGCCTCGCGGTTGGCCTGCTTGGTCGCCTGCCGGCGGCCCTCCGCCGCGAGGTCGGTCACCGGCCGCTCACTCTCCTCCCGGGGCTGAACATGACGCATGCGTCAGGCTACCGGGCGGTCGAGACGGAGACGTAGGCTGGGCCGGTGCGCCCGGCCGTGATCGCACGCCGCTCCTCGCCGCCGCGCTCCGCCGGCGCCGGCCTCGCGCGGCTCCCCGCCCAGGGGCTGTTCGTCACGGGCGCGCTGTCGCAGTACGTCGGCTCGGCCTTCGCGGTCAAGCTCTTCGCGAGCGTGCCCGCCGCGGGCGTCGCCTGGCTGCGTGTCGTGAGCGCGGCCGTGGTGCTCGTCGCCTGGCGCCGCCCCTGGCGCAGCACGTGGACGGCCCGGCGCGCCGGGCTCGTGGCGGCCTTCGGCGGGGCGCTGGCCCTGATGAACCTCTGCTTCTATCTGGCCATCGCCCGGCTGCCGCTCGGCACCGCGGTGGCGATCGAGTTCGCCGGGCCGATCACCGTCGCGGCGCTCGGCTCGCGCACGCGCCGCGACATCGCGGCGCTCGCCCTCGCCGCGGTCGGCGTGCTGGCCCTCGCCGACGTGCACCTCTCCGGGTCGCCCGGCGGCGTGGCGCTCGCGCTCGCCGCCGGCGCGCTGTGGGGCGCCTACATCGTGCTGGGTCACCGCGTCGCCGCCGACTCGGGCATCCGCCCGCAGGACGGGCTGGCGGCGGCGATGGCCGTCGGCGCGCTGGCGCTCGCGCCCGCGCTCGTGGGGCCGGCGACGCCTGCGCTGACCGACCCGGCGCTGCTGGCGGCGTGCGTCGCCGTCGGCCTGGCCGCCAGCGTCGTCCCCTACGCGCTCGAACAGCTGGCCATGCGGCGCCTGCCCCGCGCGCGCTTCGCGCTGCTGCTCTCGCTGCTGCCCGCGACCGCCGCCGTCGTCGGCGCGGTCGTGCTCGGGCAGGTGCCGTCGGCGCTCGAGGCGGCGGGGATCGCGCTGGTCGTCGTCGCCTCGAGCCTGCGCACCCACCAGGTCGATCATCTCAGCGCAGGGGAGGCCGCCCCGGGTCGGTGAGCGACCCGCCGCGCGAGCGGCGGATGAAGTAGACGATCGTCGTCGCGCAGACGAGCCCGAGAAACCAGCTGCCCGCGTTGCGGCCGAACAGCGCGTAGGCGATCAGGCCGCCGGCGAACGATCCCGCGATCCCGACGAGGATCGTCATGGGGATCGACATCGGGTCCTTCCCCGGCAGGGCGAGCCGGGCGAGCGCGCCGACGATGAGCCCGTTGAGCGCGAGGAGGATGAGGAACGTGATCATGCGGCAACGCTAACGGGCGGGCGCCCGGCGGAGCGCCCGCCCGTCCTAGCGGCGTGCGGCGCGGGCGACGCGCCGGCTGCGGTGCTTGCGGGTGCGCGTCGTCTTCTTGCGCGTGGTCTTCTTGCGCGTGGTCGCCGTCGCCGTCGCGGCGGCGTCCGGAGCGACGGCGCCGGGGGCGTTCGCCCGGATCCACTCGCGCAGCGTCGTGTCGCCGAGGCGGCCGTACACGCCCGGCTTGCCGGGCTGGGCGCACCCGTCGCCCCAGCTCGTGTCGCCGGCCAGGCGCAGCGAGCCGTCCGGCGCGGGCACGAGCAGCGGGCCGCCCGAGTCGCCCTGGCACGTGTCGACGCCGCCCTGCGGGAAGCCCGCGGCGAGCATCGTCTTCGGGTCGAACGAGTCGCCGTAGGCCCCGGCGGCGTACGCGTCGGTCGTGATCGGGACCTGCGCCTCCTGCATGACCGCCGGGGCGTCGCCGTCCTCCTTGGTCACGCCGAAGCCGGCGATCGTCGCCATCGTGCCCGGCTTCCACAGCGGCTCCTCGCCCTTGCCCGCGACCTTGACGGTCGGCAGGCTGACGGACTTGGCGAGCTCGAGCAGGGAGACGTCGTATGAGTCGCCGTTGAGGATGTTGTAGTCGCTGTTGACGATCGTGCGCGCGACGCCCGGGTGCTGGCCCTGGCCGGGCTTGTTCGAGCCGACCGAGACGTCGATCAGCTGGCCGGGCTGGCCGATCGGCACCGACGCGGCGCCCGGCGTGATCGACGAGCAGTGACCGGCGGTGACGACGATCGTGGGCGTGACCAGCGTGCCCGTGCACGCGAAGGCTGAGTCGATCGTGATGTACGCGACGTAGGGGTACTTGCCGGCCGGCACGTCGTCCCCGCCGACGACCGCGTCGGCGCTCTGCGCGGGGATCATGCACAGCGCGAGCGCGAGCAGGAGGAGGCGAAATCGGGTCATGTAGGCCACAACGACGCGCCACGCAAAAACTGGCGCTCGCCAGACCTTTTGCCATTAACTCAAATAGGGGTCAGACCCTAGTACGCGGGGTCCGGGCTCGCCTCGATGCCCGGGCTCGCGTGCAGCGGCGGCCCCTCGGGACCGTCGTCGGCCGGCAGCACGTTGCCGGTCCGCAGCGGCTCGCGGTAGCCCAGCGCCTCGCGCAGGTACTTGTCGACCATCCGCGCGCACTGGCGGCCCTCGTTGATCGCCCAGACGATGAGCGACTGCCCGCGGTTGGCGTCGCCGGCGGCGAAGACGCCGGGGACCGAGGTGGCGTAGGTCTTCGTCTTGACGTTGCCGCGCGGGTCGAGCTCGACGCCGGACTGCTCGACGAGTCCCTCGTGCTCGGGGTGCAGGAACCCCATCGCGAGCAGCACGAGGTCGGCCGGCATCTCGTCCTCGGTGCCCGGCACCGCCTTGAAGCTCTCGGCGCGCGCGTAGTGCAGCTTCTCGACGCGGCCGTTGCCGCTGAACTGCGTCGTGACGACGGCGTAGTCCTGGTCGCCGCGCCCGACCTCGAACGCCTCGTGGATGGCGTAGCTCTTGCGGTACTTGGCCGGCCACAGCGGCCAGGGCGTCTGGTCGTCGGGGCGGCGGTCGGGCGGCTTGGGGAGGATCTCGAGCTGGCTGACGCTGCGCGCGCCCTCGCGGATCGAGTTGCCCACGCAGTCGGCGCCGGTGTCGCCGCCGCCGATGACGATCACGTGCTTGTCACGGGCGCTGATGGCGCCGGGCGCGCCGCCGTCGGCGGCCACCTGGCGGTTCCGCACGTAGAGGTAGTCCATCGCGTAGTGCACCCCGTTGAGCTCGCGCCCGGGGACCGGCAGGTCGCGCGGCACGCGCGAGCCCGTGGCGATGACGACCGCGTCGAACTCGGCGCGCAGCTGGTCGTAGGTGACGTCGCGCCCGACGTCGACGCCGAGCCGCAGGTCGACGCCTTCGGCGACGAGCTGCTCGACGCGCCGCTCGACGACCCACTTCTCGATCTTGAAGTCCGGCACGCCGAAGCGCACCAGCCCGCCGGCCGCCTCGTCGCGCTCGAAGAGCGTGACCGCGTGGCCGCGCCGGCGCAGCTGTTGGGCGGCCGCCATGCCCGCCGGGCCGGAGCCGACGACCGCGACCGAGCGGCCGGTCTCGCCGGGCGGCGGCTCGGGCACGACCCAGCCCTCGGACCACGCGCGGTTGATGATCGCGTTCTCGATCTGCTTGATCGTGACCGCGTCGCCCTCGCGGATCTCCAGCACGCACGACGCCTCGCACGGCGCAGGGCACAGCCGGCCGGTGAACTCGGGGAAGTTGTTCGTCGCGTGCAGCTGGCGGATCGCGTCGCGCCAGCGGCCCCGGTAGACGAGGTCGTTCCAGTCGGGGATCAGGTTGCCCAGCGGGCAGCCGTTGTGGCAGAAGGGCACGCCGCACTCCATGCAGCGCGCGCCCTGCAGCGCGAGCTCGGTGTCCGGCCGCTGCAGGACGAACTCCCGGAAGTCGCCGACGCGCTCGCGCGGGTCGCGCTCGGGGACGCCGACGCGCTGGACCTTCAGGAAGGCGCCGAGCTCACCCATCGAGCGGGACCTCCTCCTGCGTGTAGAACCCCTCGCCGCCGGTGGACACCGCCTGCTCGGTGGCCTCCTCCTCCTCGATCGCGAGCTGCTCGAGCACGCGGCGGTAGTCCTCGGGGAAGACCTTGACGAACTTCGGGGCGAGGTCGTCCCACTCGTCGAGCACGCGCCGGCCCACCGGCGAGTCGGTCCGGGCGACGTGCTCGGCGATGAGGTCGCGCACCTCGATGGCGTCGGCCTCGTCCATCACGGTCAGGTCCTTGATCACCGCCGGGTTGACCTTGGCCCGGAACGTGCCGTCCTCGTCCAGGACGAAGGCCAGCCCGCCGCTCATGCCCGCGGCGAAGTTGCGCCCGGTCGGGCCGAGGACGACCGCGCGGCCCCCGGTCATGTACTCGCAGCCGTGGTCGCCGACCGCCTCGACGACCGCCTCGGCCCCGGAGTTGCGCACGCAGAAGCGCTCGCCGGCGATGCCGCGGAAGAACGCCTTGCCGCCCGTCGCGCCGTAGAGCGAGACGTTGCCGACCACGACGTTCTCCTCGGCGTGGAAGGTCGCGTCATGATGCGGGCGCACGGCCAGCGTCCCGCCCGAGAGCCCCTTGCCGCAGTAGTCGTTGGCGTCGCCGAACAGCGTGAAGCTCACGCCCGGCGCCAGCCAGCCGCCGAACGACTGGCCCGCCGAGCCGGTGAAGGTCACCTGGATCGAGTCCTCGGCCAGCCCGTCGGCGCCGTGGCGCGCGGCGATGCGCGAGGACAGGATGCCGCCGACGCAGCGGTTGACGTTGCGGATCGGCAGGTCGAGCGCGACGCGCCCACCGTCCTCGATCGCCGCGCGCGAGCGCTCGACGAGCTCCCAGTCGAGCGCGTCGTCGAGCACCGGCTCCTGCGGGCGCACGCGGTGCAGCGGCGCGCCCTCGGGCAGCTCGGGCATGACGAGGATGTTGGTGAGGTCGACGCCGCGCGCCTTCCAGTGCTCGATCGCGTCGTCCATCTCGAGCAGGTCGGCGCGACCGATCAGCTCGTCGACCGATCGCACGC
>DASXRF010000233.1:0-4438 GCA_036506755.1 Solirubrobacteraceae bacterium
AGCGTGAGCGGCGGGCGGACGAGCCCGCGCGACGCGAGCGTCGTGCTCGTTCGGCTCCAGCCGGGGCTCGCGGCGGCGAGCTACACCGTCCGCTACCGGGTCGTCTCGGCCGACTCGCACATCGTCGACGGCGCGACCACGTTCGCCACCGGCGGCGCGGCGCTGAAGGACCCGGTCCTCGGCAGCCTCGAGGCGGGGCCCGGCGAGGCGAGCGCGTGGTCGGTGGTCGCGCGCTTCCTCGAGCTCGTCGGGCTCGGCGGCGGGTTGGCGCTCCTCGCCTTCCGGTGGCTGGTGTGGGCGCCCGCGTGGCGCTGGCGCGCACGCGTCGCGCCCGACGAGGGCGCCGCCGCGCTGACCTGGTTCCGCGACCGCTTCTGGGCGGGCTTCTGGTCGCTCACAGGCGTTGCCGTGCTCGGCGAGCTCGCCGTCCTCGTGACCAAGACCGCGACGTCGCTGGGCTCGAGCGTGCCGGGCGCCGTCGCCGACCCGAACGGCGTCTACCGCGTGTTCTCCGAGACGCGGTTCGGCACGCACTTCCAGGTCCGCCTCGGGCTGCTGCTCCTCCTCGTCGCGGTCGCGCTGTGGGAGTACCTCGCCGAGCCGATCGCCGAGGCCGAGCGCGGCGAGCGCCGCCCGGCCGGCCGCCCGGTGGCCGCCGCGGTCATGGCCGGCCTGCTCGGCGCCTGCCTGGTGCTGATCTCCTCCCAGGGCCACGCCAGCCAGGCGCCGGGCGGAAGGCTCTCGGTGGCCGACGACGCCATCCACCTCGTGGCGGTCTGCGTGTGGACGGGCGGCTTGGCGGCGCTCGGGCTGGTCCTCGCGTACCTGCCTCGCGTCGCCCCGCGCGGGACGGCGCTGGGCGCGGCCGTCCTCGCGCGCTTCTCCCGTCTGGCGCTGCTCGCCGTCGGCGTCGCCGTGATCACCGGGACGCTGCGGGCGATCGCCGAGCTCGCGGACCCCAGCCAGCTGTGGGACACCGCCTACGGGCGGTCGATCGTCATCAAGGTCGCGCTGCTGTGCCCGCTGGCCGCGCTGGCCTTCCAGAATCGCCGCGTCCTCGCCGCGATCGCCGTCCGCGGACGCGCCAACCGGGCGACGCTGCGCGTCGTCTCGCGCAACGCCCGCCTCGAGCTCGCGCTCTCGCTGGGCATCGTCCTCGTCGCGTCGCTGCTGGTCTCTCAGGTCCCGGGCCGGACCTGAGCCTCGTCCTCGACGAGGTCCTCGGGCTCGTCGGCGGGCAGCGCCGCGGGCCGCGTCGACCATAGGAAGCCCGCGGCCAGCGCCGCGCCGAGCGCGATGACGATCGCGATCACGCCGAGCCAGATCGCCGCGTCCGACGAGACCGCCTTCGCGCTGGTGGAGGCGCCGGCGGGGACGACGTCGGGGACTGTGGTGACCTCGGTCGCCGGCGCCGGCCCCTGCTCGGTCGGCCCGGTCTCCTCTTCCTCCTTCGCGCCCGGCTTCTCGGGCGGGCCGGTCCACGGCTTGGTCGCGCCGTCGGCGTAGGTCTGGAACGTCTTCCACACGACCGGCCCGGCGCGCCGCGGCGTGGCCAGGAAGCGGAACTCGGCGTACTCCTCCGGAGCGATACGCCCGCCCGTGTAGACCACCCCGCGCGGCCGGCGGTCGCGCGTGAGCAGGATCTTGCGCCGCCACCCGGCCAGCGGGGCGAACTGCGAGACGTTCACGCCCTTCGGGAACACGACGCGCACCCCGGTCGTCGGGACGTCGCGCTCGTCCGGCACCCGGACAATGAACTCCTGCTCCTGCTCGAGCAGGGGCTTGGACGGGAGGACCTCGACGTGCGCGCGCGCGCTCGCGGGCAGCGCGAGCGCGAGCAGCGCAAGGCCGGCGAGGGCGCGCCTCACCGCTGGCGAAACGGCAGCTCGGCCACGCGGTGAGGATACGCTGCGGCTCCGTGCGCGCAGGGGTCGTCGTCCCCGTCCATGGCTGGGCGCCGTTCCTGGCCGAGGCGCTCGACTCCGTCCTGGCCCAGGACCCTGCGCCCGCCGCGGTCGTCGTGGTCGACGACGGCTCGCGCGAGCCCGTGCGCCTGCACCCCGACCACGACACTCATTGCACCCTCGTCCGTCGCGACCGCCGGGGCGGAGTCGCCGCCGCGCGCGCGACCGGCGAGGCGGCGCTGCCGGGCGACGTCGAGCTCGTCGCCCACTGCGACGCCGACGACGCCTGGCGGCCGGGCAAGCTCGCCGCCCAGCTGGACGCGCTCGCCGCGCGCCCGCACGCCGCGGCGTGCTTCGGCTCGGCCGAGGTGGTCGGCCCTGACGGCCGGCCGACCGGCGAGCGCTGGGACGACGTGCCTCCCGGGCCGTTCGGGCTGCCCGCCCTGTACGAGCGCAACCCGATCCCGGTCTCCAGCAGCCTCGTGCGCCGCGACGCGCTGCGCGCCGCCGGCGGCTACGCGGGGCGCTTTCCAGACTTCGCCGAGGACTGGGACCTGTGGCTGCGGATGGTCCGCCGCGGCGAGACGCTGCTCAGCGTGCCGCGGGCGCGCATCCGCTACCGCCGCCAGCCGGGCGGCATGACCGCCGACGTCGCCGCGCTGGCCCGCGCCCAGCTGCGCCTGCATACCGTGCACGGCGACCTCGTCGACCGCGCCACGCGGCGGCGCGCCCTGCTCCGCGACCGCCGCGCGCTCGTGCGCGATCGCGTCCGCCAGTCGGTCAGGCGCGTGCTCTGACGACGACCGGCAGCCCGCCCTTGGGCCCGATCGTCGGCATCTGGCGCACGCGCAGCTCGTAGCCCGGCGTGAGCGAGAGCGAGAAGCGCCGCAGGATGCTCGCGGCGATCGCCTTGACCTCGAGCTGGCCGAAGCGCATGCCGATGCACGTGCGCGACCCGCCGCCGAACGGCACGTACGCGCCCTTCGGCAGCTTCGCCTTCGCCTCGGCTGTGAAGCGCTCCGGGCGGAACGCGTCGGGCTCGGGCCACACGTCCGGCAGGCGGTGGCTGGCCCACGAGCAGTAGTTGACCGGCACGCCCGCGGGGACCTGGACGCCGGCGAACTCGAACGTGCGCGTCGAGCGCCGCGGGCCGACCCACGCCGGCGGCCACAGCCGCAGCGTCTCGTCGAGCACCATCTCCAGCCGCGGCAGGGCGGTGCCGCTCATCAGCTCGCCGGCATCCGGCTCGCGCCCGGCCACCTCGGCGGCGAGGCGCTCCTCCTCGCTGGGGTGGCGCGCGAGCTCGTAGAAGAGGAAGGCCACGGTCGACGTCGTCGTGTCGTGACCGGCGAACAGCAGGGTCATCACCTCGTCGCGCACCTGCCGGTCGGTGAGCACGGAGCCGTCCTCGTCTTGCGCGTCGAGCAGCAGCGAGAGCACGTCCTCGCCGCGCTGGCCCGTGCGCCGGCGGCGGTCGATCTCGTCGTAGACGAGCGCGTCGAGGCGCGCGCGGGCGCGCTGCATCCGGGCGAACGGCGTGCGCGGGCCACGCATGATCTGGAGGAAGTAGTCGCGCGACCAGAAGCCCAGCGCGCGCTCGAACTGCGTCGCGGCGTCGGTGGCGCGGGCGAGCTCGCCGTTGGGGTCCAGGCCGAAGAGCGCGCGCATGGCCACGCGCAGCGCGAGCCGCCGGGTCCACGCGTAGAGGTCGAGGCGCGCGCCGTCGCTCCAGTGCGCCAGCGCGCCGTCGATCTCGTCGCGCATGATCGTCAGCGTCGCCGCGATCCGGTCGCGATGGAACGCAGGCAGCATGATCCGCCGCGAGCGGCGGTGGAACTCGCCGTCGACGGTGAGCAGGCCGTCGCCGAGGAGCGGCATCAGGTCGCCCATGTGCCCGTCGCGCCAGGTGAAGTGGTCGGCGTGCGAGACCGTCATGAAGTGGTTGGCCTCCGGCCCGAGCATGAAGACGGAGTTGCCGTGGAAGATCCGCTGCGTGAACACGGGGCCGTAGCGCTGGTAGGCGGCGAGCAGGATCGGCAGCGGGTCGTTCGCAAACCCCTTGGTCCGCTTGAGGCTCGGACGCGTGTCGCCGGGCGGGAACGGGACCGGCGCGTCGCGCTCGTGCTTGAAGTCCAGCGCGAGGCGGCGGACCGGGTTGGTCGAGACGGGAGGCGGGCCCGCGAGCGACATGCTCCTCGACGTCGAACCCTACCCCCTGGCTGGCCGGCCAGCAGGCGGCCCGCCGACCCGGTGAGGGAGCCGGGCGGCGAGCCGCCTCGAGGCCGGCCGCGCGCCTCGAGTTTCGGATGAGTCGCATCACGCCCAACACCGTCGTCCGCCACCAAGTTGCGGTGGGTATGCTGGAGGCCTCGCTTTTGCTGGGGGCGTAGCTCAGTCGGTTAGAGCGCCGGCCTGTCACGCCGGAGGTCGCGGGTTCGAGTCCCGTCGCTCCCGTTCCACACCAATGACCGGCCCTCGTGAGGAGCGCAGAGGGTTGCGTCCGAGAACCCGCCGCGACCGGAGAACGGACCATG
>DASXRF010000234.1:0-3907 GCA_036506755.1 Solirubrobacteraceae bacterium
GACGGTCGAGCCCGGCGGCTGACGCGAACATCCTGTTCGTCGCGCCGCCGGGCCCGCTGCGCATCGCGGCTACTTCACCGACGTGTAGGAGAAGTCCCAGGTCGCCAGGGACTTGTTGATCACGCCGTTGACGTTGGTCGACTCGAGGTTGGGCTGCTTGTCCCACAGCCACAGGACGCCCGGCGCCTGCGCGGTGATCATCTTGTCGATCTCGCCCCACGCCTTGTTGCGCTCGTCGCGGTCGGTGATGACCTCTGCCTTGCGCATCGCGGCGTTGATCTTCGGGTCGTCGAGGTTGGCGAAGTTCGAGTTGCCGCTCTTGAGGATGTTCTTGCCGTTGAACGTCAGGTCGAGCAGCGTCTCGGGGTCGGCGAAGTCCTTCAGCCAGCCGACGCTCGGGCAGATCGGCGGCTGCTCGGCCGGGACCTGGCAGTACTTCGTGTACATCGTCTGGCGCTTGACGAAGCGCAGGTCGACCTTGAAGCCGAGCTTGGCGAACTGGTTCTGTGCCACCTCGACCACCCGCCGCTGCTGGGTGGCGCTGTCGCCGATGGCCAGGAACGTCTTGCCGCCTGTGTACTTGCCGCTCGGGAAGCCGGCCTTCTTCATGTAGGCGGTCGCGACGTCCATGTCGCCCGCAGGGTTCTCCATGAAGTTGTAGCCGGGGCCCTCGGTGCCGCCGGCGTCCTGGAAGCCCGGCTGGCCGGGCGGGATGAAGTGCGTCGGGATGTCGCCGGTGGCCGGGCCGCCGAACGCCTGGCGAAGCGCCGTGCGGTCGAACGCCGCGGCGATCGCCTTGCGCACGTTGATGTTGTCGAACGGCTTCTTGCGGACGTCGAAGGCGATGTAGCGGAAGCGCCCGGTCGGCGGCGTGACCACGAGCTCGTTCTTCTTGGGCCCCTGCGAGACCGACTTGATGATCTGCGGCGGCAGCTGGAAGTCGCCGTTGGCCAGGCCCTGGCCGTTGAGGATGCGCCGCGAGCCGACGTCGGGGTCCACGCCCTCCTCGATGGTGATCGAGTCCAGGTAGGCGGGCTTGTAGTCGGTCGAGCGCTTCCAGTTCGGGTTGCGCACCAGCTTGATGAGCGTGCCGGGCTTGTATCCCGACGCCTTCGCCTTGCCCTTGTTCTCGATCATGTACGGGCCCGTGGAGACCTGGTGCGTGCCGTACTGCGAGGGCTTCTGCTTGTCGTACCTCTCCGCGTAGGCCTTGGGCACCGGCGCCGAGGCGGGCAGCGACAGCGCGCCGACGACGATCGCCGCGCGCGGCCGGTCGAGCTGGAAGCGGATCGTGTACTTGTCGGGCGTCTCGATGCCGGCGATGTTCGGCGAGGTGCCGGCCTTCGCGTTCTTCGTCGCGGCGGCGGCGCCCTTGACGTCGCCGAAGTAGGCGAGGTACTCGCCCGCGACGTTGGGGTTGTAGCCGCGCTCGAGCGCGTACTTGACGTCGGCCGAGGTCACCTCGCGGTTGACCGGCGGGCTGAAGCGGATGCCGTTGCGGATCTTGACGGTGACCGTCTTGCCGCCGTTGCTGATCTTCGCCGGGCCGGCGGCCAGGTCCGGGACCGCGGCGGTGGCGTTGCCGGGTTTGTACGAGTACAGCGGGCGCTGCGTCATGTACGCGACGTTGAAGCCGTACTGGTAGTACGTGACGCCCGGATCGACGTAGTCGACGTCGCCGTTGTAGAGCACCGTGAGATTGCCGCCGGTCTTGGCCTTGCCCGTGGGCGCGCCGGTCGACCCGCCGGTCGACTTCTCGTTGTCGCCCCCGCAGCCCGCGGCAACCATGGCCGCCGCGCACAGCGCGGCGACGCAGAGCCTGGTCATTCCTCCCTCTCCTCCTTCGTCTCTGAGGATCGCGGTGCGGGAAGCTAGCCCTTGCGCGCCGGCGGTGCGGCGGTGAGCGCGGCGGTCGAACGGGTCGAGCGCGCGCTCGCCGCGGCGGGGGTGAGCGCCGAGGTGCGCTCGTTTCCTGCGGGCACCCGCACGGCCCGCGACGCGGGCCCGGGCGCGGACCACGATCCGCTTCCCCTCGGTGCCACGGACGCGGCTGCGACCCGCCAAACCAAGGCGCGCGGGACGATCCCCCTTACGGCAAGAAGACCGCCACCTCCTCCACCGCGGCCCGCTCCGGCACCCGCTGCTCCTGCCGCGCCGGCCCGAGGTGCAGCAGCCCGAGCACTCGCTCGCCCTGGGGCACGCCCACCGCGGCACGACCCTCGACAGAACGCAGCACCGCCGGCGTCCGCCAGTACCCCGCCAGCCCGCGCGCGTGCGCGGCGAGCAGGACGATGTAGGCGGCGCAGGCGGCGGCGAGGACGTCCTCCTCGTCGCCCACCGGGTCGTCGCCGGACTGCAGCGCCGAGACCACGACGAGCGTGGGCGCGCGGTCGAGCTTGGCGGCCGCCTCCTCGCCCGCCGCACGCTTGAGCGCGGCGCGCGCCTGCGGCCCGACGACGCGGAAGCGCCACGGGTTGGTCAGGTGGTGGTTGGGCGCCCAGCGGGCGAGGTCGAAGAGCTCGAGGAGCGTCTCGCGGTCGACGGGCTCGCTGCCGTAGACCTTGTGGGTCCGCCGGGAGCGGATCGCCTCGTCGACGTCCATCACGTGCCTTCGTCGTAGAGCGACTCCCGCGCCAGCTCCTCGCCGCGCTCGTTGAACAGCCGGATGTCGAGCAGGTCGCCGCGGTAGTCATCGGGGGCGAGCAGCGTGAAGCGCCCCTCGCGCAGCTGGCACTGGTCGACGACCAGGCCGGCGAGCTCGGCCGTCGCCACGGCGCCGCCGGGCACGAGCGGCGTGCCCCATACGAGCGTCATCGCCGCGATCTGGTGCTCCTCGCCGCGCCACGAGCCGACGACCTCGTCGTTGAGGTCGACCTGCCATTCGGGGTGGCGGGCGGCGGTCTCCTCGGTGGCGTCGGCGTGGGCGGTGAAGGCGGTCGGCTCGCCGCCGTCGGCGCCCGGCCGGAAGGAGACGAAGCCGACGAGCTCCAGCCCGGTCGACGTCGGCGCGGTGACCGGGACCCAGGTGCGCCCGTGCCAGCTGCGGTCGGGGTAGAAGGCGATCTCGCCCGGCTCGCCGACGTCGTCGAGCTCGGCCGCGGCGGCCAGGAACTCCGTGCCCAGGCGCTCGGCCCAGCGCCCGTAGGGCAGCACGTCCTGCGGCGGCTCGGCGGCGAAGCGGGGGACCAGGCGCGGCTCGGGCGGCACGCCCTGGCAGCCTAGAGGGATGGCCGCGGAGGTCGTGCTCGAGGGCCTGCACCCGCTCAAGCACGCGCTGCGCTTCGGCGCACGGGTGCGCCGGGCCGTCGCACCGGACCCGGCGCGCGTCGTCGCCCTCGCCCGCGAGCTGGCCCCCGACGTCGCCGACCGGATCGCCGCGCTGGTCGAGCCCGGCGCGGTCCGCCCGCCGCTCGACGTGATCGCGTGGGCCGAGCGCCCGCCGCAGCGCGCTCCCGGCGACGGGCTGGTGGTCCTGCTCGACGGCCCGCGGCACCTGGGCAACGTGGGCGCGGCGATCCGCGTGGCGGCGGCGGCCGGCGCGGCCGGCGTCCTCGTTCGCGGCGAGGCCGACCCGTGGCACCCGGCGGCCGTCCGCGGCGCCGCGGGCCTGCAGTTCGCGCTCCCCGTCGGGCGGGTCGAGGCGCCGCCCGCCGGCCGGCCGCTGATCGCCCTCGACCCCGCGGGCGCGCCGCTCGACAGCGTGCCGCCACAGGCGGTCCTCGCCTTCGGCGCCGAGCGCCGCGGCCTGAGCGCGGAGATCCGCGAGAGCGCCGACGCGCTCGTCGCGCTCCCGATGCGCCCGGGCGTCTCGAGCCTGAACCTGGCCACCGCCGTGAGCGCGGTGCTCTACGTGCTCAAGGCAGGTCGATCAGGATCGTGACCGGGCCGTCGTTGACGAGCTCGACCT
>DASXRF010000235.1:0-10621 GCA_036506755.1 Solirubrobacteraceae bacterium
GGCCACTGGATCCGCAGTGGCCGATCTGCCCTTTCTGCGAGCACGAGGTGCCCGGCGCGGTCCAGCCCTCGCGCCGCCGGCGCCGCCGGCGCGAGCCGGAGGCCGACCTGGGGGAGACCGCGGCCTACGAGCTCCCCCCGCAAGGCCCGTAGCCCAACCCGAGAAGGAGCCCGCCAGTGGACCGGACCCTCATCCTGGTCAAGCCCGATGCGTTCTCGCGCGGCCTGACCGGCGAGATCATCGCCCGCTTCGAGCGCAAGGGGCTGAGGATCATCGCCCTGGAGTACCGCCACCTCGACCGCGGCCTCGCCGAGCAGCACTACGCCGAGCACCAGGGCAAGCCGTTCTTCGGCGAGCTCGTCGAGTTCATCACCTCGGGGCCGCTCGTCGCGATGGTCCTCGAGGGGCACGATGCCGTCCGTGCCGCGCGACAGGTCATCGGCGCCACGAACCCGCTGGAGGCGGCGCCCGGGTCGATCCGCGGCGACTTCGCGCTCGAGATCGGCCAGAACCTCGTCCACGGCGCCGACTCGTGGGAATCCGCGCAGCGCGAGGCGCAGCTGTTCTTCCCCGACTTGTCCTAGCGAGCCGGTCGCCGCAGCGCACGGCGATCCTCAGCCAGCTGGGCATCGACCACGAGGTGCGCCCGTCGGACGCGCCGGAGCTCGAGGCGGGCGATCCGGAGGTCGTGGCGGTCGAGAACGCGCGGCGCAAGGCGCTGGCCGTGGACGGTCGGCTCGTCCTCGGCGTCGACACCGTGGTGGCGCTGGACGGCGTGATCTACGGCAAGCCGCTCGACGCCGGCCAGGCCCGGGCGACGCTCGACGCGCTGGCGGGCGCGACCCACCAGGTCGTCAGCGGCCTCGCGCTGGCGCGCGGGCGCCAGGTCGAGACCTCCACGGCCGTGACCGATGTCACGTTCCGGGCGCTCAGCGCCGCCCAGATCGAGTGGTATCTGGCCACCGGCGAGTGGCGCGAACGGGCCGGCGGCTATGCCATCCAGGGCCGCGGAGCCGCGCTCGTTCGCGCCATCTCAGGCGACTACCTCAACGTCGTCGGGCTGCCCGCCGCGACGCTGCTGGACCTCCTCGGGTGGTGAGTATGCAGGCACTAGACTCCGCCACCGGCCGCTGGTCCGAGGTGCCCCCGCCCGGCCTCGCCATCGCGGCCCGACCTCCCGCACCCATGGGCTTTTTCAGCTATCTGACCGGTTTCGGTGGCCGCGACATGGCGGTCGACCTGGGCACCGCCAACACGCTCGTCTACGTGCGCGGCCGGGGCATCGTGCTGTCCGAGCCGTCGGTGGTGGCGATCGACCAGCGGACGGGCGAGGTCCACGCGGTCGGGATCGAGGCAAAGCGCATGCTTGGCCGCACACCGGGCACCATCACGGCGATCCGCCCCCTCAAGGACGGGGTCATCGCCGACTTCGACGTCACGGAAGAGATGCTGCGGCACTTCATCCAGAAGGTCCACCAGAACCGCTGGGCGCATCCGCGCGTCGTCGTCTGCGTGCCCTCGGGCGTGACCGGCGTGGAGAAGCGCGCGGTCGAGGAGGCCTGCCTGAGCGCGGGCGCCCGCACCGCCTACCTGATCGAGGAGCCGATGGCCGCGGCGATCGGCGCCGGGCTGCCGGTGGGCGAGCCGACGGGGTCGATGGTCGTCGACATCGGCGGCGGCACGTCGGAGGTGGCGGTGATCTCGCTCGGCGGGATCGTGGTCTCCCAGTCGATCCGCGTGGGAGGCGACGAGCTCGACGAGGCGATCATCAACTACGCCAAGCGCGAGTACAAGCTGCTCATCGGCCAGCAGACCGCCGAGGAGCTCAAGCTCGAGATCGGATCCGCGTACCCGATGGAGGAGGAGGTCCAGGCCGAGATCCGGGGCCGGGACATGGTCTCCGGACTGCCCAAGACCGTCGTGCTCACCAGCGAGGAGATCCGCCAGGCGCTGGAGGAGCCCGTCTCGCAGATCATCGACGCGGTCAAGGAGACCCTCGACCGCACGCCGCCCGAGCTGGCGTCCGACATCATGGATCGCGGCATCATGCTGGCCGGTGGCGGCGCCCTGCTCCAGGGACTGGACGAGCGACTGCGCGAGGAGACGCAGATGCCCGCGCACCTCGCCGAGTCCCCGCTCACGTGCGTCGCGGTCGGCTCCGGGCGCTCTCTCGAGGAGTTCGAAGCCATCCATCGCGCCGCGAAGAATTCGCGCAACCGCCGCCGTCGCAACTAGCGCGGCGGGGGGCGCCACGTAAAGACTTCAGTGGAGACGTGTACGACTCGAAGAAAGCGGTGCGCCGGCGTCGAGCGGTCCTCGGACTGCTCGTCGCCTGCTCCCTGATCCTCCTGACGGCCTACTTCGGCGAGTCCGCCGGCGGCGGCCTGCACGCCGTCCAGCGCGGCTTCCTGGAGGCGGTCTCGCCGATCCAGGACGGTGCGAGCCGCGCGCTCAAGCCGGTGCGCGACCTCTTCGGCTGGTTCGGCGACACGCTGGACGCCAAGAAGGAGCGCGACCAGCTGCGCGAGCAGGTTCGCCAGTGGCGCGCGGAGGCGATCGCCGGGGAGGTGGCGCGGCGCAAGGCCGCCGGCCTCGAGAAGCTCGTCGGCCTGGACCGCGATCTCGGCCTGAGCGAGATGGGTCCGGTGGCGGCGCGGGTGATCGCGCGCTCACCGACCGTCTGGTTCAACACCGTCACGATCAACAAGGGCTCCGTCGACGGCGTGCGGCCCTATCAGCCGGTCATCACCGGCGACGGGCTCGTCGGCACCGTGTCGCTCAACGTCGCCGGCCACTCGGCGATCGTCCAGCTGATCACCGACACCAAGAGCGGCGTCGCGACCAAGGTGGCCGACACGGACGTCACGGGCATCGTCCAGCCCGCGGTCGGCGCGCCCAACGACCTGCGCCTGGAGTTCATCCGGCACGCCGACGAGATCAAGCCCGGCGCGAACCTGATCACGTCGGGCACGAGCACCACCCGGCTGCCGTCGCTCTTCCCGCCCGGCATCCCCGTTGGGCGGGTGACCAAGGTCGACCAGGACGAGGTCGACCTCTACCAGCGCGTGCACCTACGGCCGTTCGCCGAGCTGCGCAAGCTCAACTTCGTCCAGGTCCTCACCCGGCCGCTGCGGGAGCCACAGTCGTGACGGTCGCGCTCGGCGCCCGCCTGGCCGCGCTCGCCCTCGGCGGCGCGCTGCTGGAGATCGTCGCCGTCTCGCAGGTTTCGGTCTTCGGCGGCAACGCCGACCTCTCGCCGCTGCTCGTCATGGCCGCCGGGCTGCTGTGCGGGTCGGTCGCCGGGGCGAGCGTCGGCTTCGCGACCGGCCTGTTCCTCGACCTGACGCTCGTGCAGACGCTCGGCCTGAGCTCGCTCGTGCTGCTCGGCGTCGGCTACTGGGCCGGGCGCCTGCGCGAGCTGCGCGACCCGCAGGGCCCGTTCGCGCCGCTGGCCATCGGCGCGCTGGCGACCCTGGGGGCCGAGGCGGGCTACGCCATCGTGCAGTTCCTGCTCGGCGTCGACGCGCCCGTGAGCTGGCTGCTCGCGCGCGAGATCGTCACCACCGTGCTCGTCAACGCGCTCATCGCGCTGCCGGTGTACGCGATCGCTCGCCGCTGGCTGGAGCCCTCGCTGCCCGACTCGCTGCGCCGGCGCCGCCGCCCGGCGCGGCCCGGCCTCAGTCCGCTGACGTGATCCAGCTCCCCGAGGAACGCCGGCCGCCGATCAGCCCCTCGATGGCGCTGCGCGTCGCCGTGCTCGGCGGGATCGCGCTCGTGCTCTTCGCCGTCGTCTTCTTCCGCCTGTGGTACCTCGAGGTCCTCTCGGGCGACCAGTACGTCGTCCAGGCCAACGAGAACCAGGTGCGCGAGGTGCGCATCCAGGCCCCGCGCGGCGACATCGTCGACCGCTACGGCCGGCCCATCGTGCGCAACCGGATGGCCAACACGGTGCAGATCGAGCTGGCCCGGCTGCCCGCCCCCGGCGCGCCGCGCCGGCGCGTCTACCGCCGCCTCGGCGAGGTGCTGCAGATGTCGCCGCGCGAGATCCAGCGGACCGTCGTCGAGCAGCGCAAGGCGCTGCCGTACGCCAACGTGACGGTCAAGCAGGACGTCTCGCTCTCGGCGATGAACTACATCAAGGAGCGCCAGCCGCGCTTCCCGGGCGTGACCGTCGAGCCGGTCTTCCTGCGCCGCTACCCGTACGGGCACCTGGCCGCGCAGATGCTCGGCTACGTCGGGCGGATCACCCGCAAGGAGCTCAAGGAGGAGCGCTTCAAGGGCGTGCACCCGCAGGCGGTCGTCGGCCAGGCCGGCCTGGAGTGGCAGTACGACCGCTACCTGCGCGGCCGCGACGGCGCGACGCTGCTGTCGATCAACTCGCTGGGGCAGTCGCGCGGGTTCCTGCGCCGGCGCGAGCCCGTTCCCGGGCGCAACCTCAAGCTCTCGCTCGACCTCGGGCTCCAGCAGGCGGGCCAAATCGCGCTGGCCCGCGCCGGCCACGGCAACCCGGGCGGCTTCGTCGCTCTGGACCCCCGCAACGGCCAGGTGCTCGCGCTCGGCTCGGTGCCCAGCTTCAACCCGACGGTGTTCGCCAAGCCGCTGCTGCAGTCGACGTATCGGGCGCTGACCTCCCAGTCGACGGGGGCGCCGCTGTTCAACCGCGCAATCGCCGGCGCCTATCCGACGGGCTCGACGTTCAAGCCGATCACCGCGCTGGCGGGCCTGAGCTCCGGCGTCATCACCCCGTTCACGGTCATCAACGACGCGGGCTGCCTGACCGTCGGCCTGACGCGCTTCTGCAGCCCGGGCAACGTCGGCCACGGCGCCGTCGCGCTCTCGCGGGCGATCCAGGTCTCCTCGGACGTCTTCTTCTACACCGTCGGCCGCGACCTCGACCCGATCAAGGGCCAGCCGCTGCAGCACTGGGCGCGCAAGCTCGGTCTGGGGCGCAAGACGGGCATCGACGTCCCCGAGGAGGCGCGCGGCAACGTGCCGGACCGCGCCTGGCGGGCGCGCCTCGGCCGCGCAGAGCTGCGCTGCCGGCGCGCCAAGCACGTCCCTACCTGCGGCATCTCGGACATGCGCGCCTGGTCGACGGGCGACAACGTCAACCTGTCGATCGGCCAGGGCGATCTGCTCGCCTCGCCGCTCCAGATGGCCGTGGCCTACTCGACGATCGCCAACGGCGGCAAGGTGCTGCGGCCGCACCTCGGCCTGGAGGTCGACGACAGCGAGGGACGCCTGATCCAGGAGATCGATCCGCCGCCCTCGCGGCGGGTCAAGATCCCTCCGGCGTACCGGGACGCCATCATGCAGGGCTTGCACGCCGCGGCCAGCGCACCGGGGGGCACCTCGGCCGACGTCTTCGCCGGCTGGCCCCAGGCCCACCTGCCGGTCTTCGGCAAGACGGGCACCGCCCAGCGCCCCAACCAGCCCGACCAGTCGTGGTACGTCTGCTACGTCCCCAACCGGACGCGGCCGATCGTCCTGGCCGTGACCATCGAGCGGGGCGGCTTCGGCGCCTCGGCGGCCGCCCCGGCGGCGCGGCTGATCCTGTCGAAGTGGTTCGGCGTCAAGGCCAAGTTCATCGCCGGGAAGTCGCGCACCCAGTGAACACGACGCCCATCCACGACCCCAAGGCCCCGGCCGGCACGCCGCCGCGCAGCACGCTGCTGTTCTTCGACCCGCTGCTGCTGCTCGCGACGCTCGGCCTGGCGGCGTGCTCGCTGATCGTGCTCAAGGGCGCGACTCGCGACGACATCCCGGGCCAGCCCGACTACTTCGTGACGCGCCAGGGCGTCTACTTCGGCGTCGGGCTGATCCTGCTGACGATCCTGTGGCGGATCGACTACTCGCGCCTGCGCGAGCTGCGCTACGGGATCTATGGCCTGCTGATGACGTCGATCCTGGCCGTGCTCGCGCTGGGCGTGACGGCCAAGGGCGCGCAGCGCGCGATCCAGCTGCCGTTCTTCTCCTTCCAGGCGTCCGAGCTGGGCAAGGTGCTGCTCGTCGTCACGCTGGCGGCGGTGGTCGTCGAGCGCTCGCGCAACATCGGCCAGCGCGAGACCACGGCGCTGGTGATGCTGCTCGCGCTCGTCCCCGCCTTCTTCGTGATCGCCCAGCCCGACCTCGGCTCGGGCCTCGTCTATATCGTCATCGCGCTCGCCGTGCTGTTCGTCGCCGGCGCGTCGTGGCGGCACTTCGCGGGGCTGTTCGCCCTCGCGGCGGTCGCCGTCACGCTCGTCCTCGTCGGCGCACCCGCGGCAGGCGTGCAGGTGCTCAAGCCCTACCAGGTCGACCGTCTGACGGCGTTCCTCAACCCGACGGACAACCCGCAGAAGCAGGGCTACCAGCAGCTGCAGTCGAAGATCGCCATCGGCGCCGGCCAGAAGACGGGGCGAGGCGAGCGCAACGCGACGCAGACCAAGGGCAACTTCCTTCCCGAGCACCACACGGACTTCATCTTCGCCGTGGTGGGGGAGCGCTTCGGGTTCGTCGGCGCCGCGCTCGTCCTCTCGCTCTACGCCCTGCTCATCTGGCGGGCGCTGCGGATCCTCACCGTCGCGAAGAACCTGTTCGGAGCGCTGGTCGCCGGCGGCGTCGTCGGCATGCTGCTGTTCCAGGTCTTCGTCAACGTCGGCATGACGCTCGGGATCATGCCCATCACCGGCATCCCGCTGCCGCTCATGAGCTACGGCGGCTCGTCGGTGCTCACCACTCTCCTAGCCCTCGGCCTCCTGCAGTCGATCTATGCGCAGGGGCGCGCCGCGAGCGCGCACAAGAGCTTCGGGCCTCGCCTCTAGATTCCCAAGGAACACCATTTCGTGAAGAAGCAAGTCCTCGTCACCGTCGACCGCGGGGAGACCCGGGTCGCGCTGTTGGAGTCGGTCGGCCGGCGCAAGCCGCGCGTGGCCGAGCTGTACCTCGAGCGCCGTGGCGCGCGGTCGATCGTCGGCAACATCTACAAGGGCCGCGTCGACAACGTCCTGCCCGGCCTCGAAGCCGCGTTCGTCGACATCGGGCTCGACAAGAACGGCTTTCTGCACGTCGACGAGATCGTGCTGCCCGGCGTCGACACGCCGCGGCGCGGCCGCGGCAAGGAAGGCGGCTCGAAGATCACCGAGCTGCTCAAGCCCGGGCAGGAGATCGTCGTGCAGGTCGTCAAGGACCCGCTGAAGACCAAGGGCGCGCGGCTGTCGATGGAGCTGACCATCGCCGGGCGCTACATGGTCTACGCCCCGACCGGCGAGGGCGTCGGCGTCTCCAAGCGCCTGGAGGACAAGGAGCGCGATCGCCTGCGCAAGGAGGCCAAGGCGCTGGATCTCCGCGGCGGGGGCGCGATCATCCGCACCGCTGCGCACGGCGCCAAGCGCGAGGACTTCGAGCGCGAGCTGCAGTACCTCTTCAAGCTGCACGAGGTCCTGCAGAAGCGCGTCAAGGAGTCGGTGGCGCCGTCGCTCGTCTTCCAGGAGGCCGACCTGTCGGTGCGCGTCGTGCGCGACATCTTCTCTGCCGACTTCGAGCGCGCGCTGGTCGACGACGAGAAGCAGCACCACCGCCTCGTGTCGTTCTTCTCGCGCACCGCGCCCGAGCTCGTCGAGCGCGTCGAGCTCTACCAGGACGCCAAGCCGCTCTTCGAGCAGTTCGGCGTCGAGGACGCGATCGCCGGGACGCTGTCGCGCCGTGTCGACCTGCCCAGCGGTGGCTACCTGATGATCGACTACGCCGAGGCGCTGACGGTCATCGACGTCAACTCGGGCTCGTTCGTCGGCCGCGGCAAGCAGGCGCGCCTCGAGGACACGATCACGAAGACGAACCTCGAAGCCGCGGAGGAGGTCGTCAACCAGCTGCGCCTGCGCGACATCGGCGGCATCATCGTCATCGACTTCATCGACATGTCCCGCGCACGCAACCGCGAGACCGTGCTCAAGACGCTGCGCAAGTCGCTCGACGAGGACCGCACCAAGACGTTCACCGCCGAGATCTCCAAGCTCGGCCTGGTCGAGATGACGCGCCAGAACGTCACCGAGGGCGTTCGCGAGATCATGACCCGGCCCTGCCCGACCTGCGACGGCGAGGGCGTCATCAAGTCCGAGGAGACGACGGCGATCGAGTTCGAGCGCCGGCTGCGCGAGCTCGACGTCGACGGCGAGGCGGTGCTGCTGCGGATGAACCCGCGCGTCGCCGCCCAGTTCACCTCCAACGGCGCGGCGGTGCTGCGCGCGCTCGAGGCCCAGACTGGCCGCCTGTACTACTTCGAGGGGTCCGAGGGGCTGCCGCTCGACCACCTCGACGTGGTCGTCGCCGGCACGCGCGCGGAGGTCGAGGAGCGCGCCGTCCCGTTCCGGCCCGGCGACGAGGTGCTCGTGCACATCGTCGAGCCGCACATGTACAACGTCGACGACGCGGTCGCGAAGATCGACTCCTACATCGTCTCGGTGACGGGCGGCTTCCCGTACGTCGGCACCAAGCAGCTCGTCCGTATCGAGGACGTCGGGCGCACCGCGGCGACCGCGTCGCTGGTCGACGCCGAGCCGCAGGTGAGCGAGCCGCACGACGCGCTACCATCGAAGCCCAAGCGCCGGGGCCGTCGTGGAGGTCGCCGGCGTTCGCGCGCCACGGCCGATTCCCCCTCCGAGTAGCGACATGGCATACGCGATCGTCAAGACCGGCGGCAAGCAGTACCGGGTCGAGCCCGGGCAGTCGCTGCTGGTCGAGAAGCTCGACGCCGCCGAGGGCGACACGCTGGACCTCGAGCCGATCCTGTTCCGCTCCGACGACGCGGTCTTCGACGCCGACGGCCTCAAGAAGGTGCGCGTCCAGGCGCGCGTGGTCGGCCACGAGCGCGGGAAGAAGCTGCGCGTGTTCAAGTTCAAGCCCAAGCGCGGCTATCGGCGCCGCACCGGGCACCGGCAGTCGCTGACGCGCATCGAGATCACGGAGATCACCAATGGCTCATAAGAAGGGCCTCGGCTCCTCGCGCAACGGCCGCGACAGCCAGGCCAAGCGCCTCGGCGTCAAGGTCTTCGCCGGCCAGACGGTCACCGGCGGCGAGATCATCGTGCGCCAGCGCGGCACGAAGTTCCACCCCGGCGACGGCGTCGGGATCGGCAAGGACGACACGCTCTACGCTCGCGCCGCAGGCACCGTGCAGTTCACGGCCGGCCGGCGCGGGCGCGTCGTGTCGGTCACCCAGCCTGGGCAGTAGGCCGGATCAGCAGCTCGTTGACGTCGACGTGCGGCGGCTGCTGCACGGCGTAGAGCACCGCGCGAGCGATGTCGTCGGCCTCCAGGGCGTTGCTCGGCCGGTTCGAGAAGAACGGCGTGTCGACCATGCCCGGCTCGATGCAGGTCACGCGGATCGCCCCGTCGGCCTCCTGGCGCAGCGCCTCCGCCATCGCGGTGACGGCGTGCTTCGTGGCGCTGTAGAGGCTACCCGGGAGCACGCGCCGCCCCGCGACCGAGCTCGTGAGCAGGAGGTGGCCGCCCGCCTCGCGCAGCGCGGGCAGCGTCGCGCGGACGGTGTAGGCGGCGCCGAGGACGTTGGTCAGCACCATCTCGCGCCACTGCTCCGGGGTCTCCTCGAGGAAGCCGCGCGCGGCGCCGAAGCCCGCGTTGGCGAAGGCCACGTCGAGCCGGCCGAACGCCTCCAACGTGCGAGCGACGAGCGCCTCCTGAGCCGCGAAGTCGGTGACGTCGGTGGGCACCGCGATCGCGTCGCCGTCCTGGTTGAGCTCGCGCGCCAGCGCCTCGAGGCGATCGGCCGACCGGGCGGCCAGGGCGAGCCGATAGCCGGCCCGCGCGGCCTGGCGCGCGGTGGCGGCGCCGATGCCGGTCGAGGCGCCGGTGATGAGCATGACGGGGCGGTCGGCCATGGGGGTGGGCTCCTAGATTGGGCGGCGGATGCTGTACGACAAGGCGCGAATCTACGTCCAGGGCGGCGGCGGGGGCGACGGGGCGATGAGCTTCCGGCGCGAGGCGCACGTCCCGCGCGGCGGGCCCGACGGGGGCGACGGCGGGCGCGGGGGCGACGTCGTGCTTGTGTGCGACGCGTCGCTGCGCGACCTGCAGTCGTTCAAGCGCAAGGCGCACTACAAGGCGCGCCGCGGACGCCACGGCCAGGGCGCGCTGCGTCACGGCTCGGCGGGGGAGACGCTCGAGGTGCCGGTGCCGCCGGGCACGGTCGTGACCACCGAGGAGGACGGGCACGTCTATGACCTCGTGCGGCCCGGCCAGCGCGTCGTCGTGGCGCGCGGCGGGCCCGGCGGGCGCGGCAACAAGCAGTTCGCCCACGCCACCCGCCAGGCGCCGCGGTTCGCCGAGAAGGGCCTGCCCGGCGAGGAGGCCTGGCTGCAGCTGCGGCTCAAGCTGCTCGCCGACGCCGGGTTGGTCGGGCTGCCCAACGCGGGCAAGTCCTCGCTGCTGCGGCGGCTGACGCGCGCCGAGCCCAAGGTCGCCGACTACCCGTTCACGACGATCGAGCCCGTCCTCGGCGTGGTCGAGCGCGACGGCCGCCAGCTCGTCGTCGCCGACATCCCCGGGCTGATCGAGGGCGCGTCCGAGGGCCGCGGCCTCGGTCACCGCTTCCTGCGCCACATCGAGCGGGCGCGCGCACTCGTCC
>DASXRF010000236.1:0-5002 GCA_036506755.1 Solirubrobacteraceae bacterium
GGAGGAGCAGTCCGCCGCCGCCGCGCACGAACGCCTCGACGGCGTCGAGCTCGGCGTCGCCGAGGCGCGGGGGGTGATCCGACGGGACCGTGCGCTCCCAGCGGGGATCGGAGGGATGCGCGATGACCAGCACGTCGGCGCCCGCCAGCGCCTCGCTGGTCAACGGTCCGCCGGTGTGCGCGGCGGCGACGAAGTCGCGGTCCTGCAGGGCGCTCGCGGCACGCGCGTAGGACGAGTCCTCGGGGTGGCTGGGCTGGATCGCGCGGGCGACCTCGGGGCGGATCGTCCACGCCTCGCCGTGGGCCTCGTCGAACAGCACGCGAACACGCATGTCTCGCACGGTAACCACGCGAGATGACGGTGTCCATGGCACAACGCGTCTTCTGATGCAATATTGCAACGAATGGATGCGACTGATCGCAGGATTCTTTCGCTTCTGGTCGAGGATGGGCGCCGCACCTACGACGAGATCGGTCGCCACGTGGCGCTCAGCGCGCCCTCGATCAAGCGCCGGGTGGACCGTCTGCGCGCGACGGGCGCGCTGCGCGGCTTCACCGCGGTCGTCGACCACGCCGCGCTCGGGGCGGGCACGGAGGCGCTGGTCGAGCTCTTCTACGCTCCGGGAACGCTGCTCGACGCCGTCGCCGAGTCACTGCGTGGGCACCCCGAGGTCGTCGAGGCGTGGAGCGTGACCGGCGACGCCGACGCCATCGCGCGGGTGCGCACGCAGGACAACGCCCAGCTCGAGCGCCTGATCATGGACCTCCAGCGCGACGGCCTCGTGGTCCGCACGCGCTCGCAGATCGTCATGTCGCAGCTCGTCAGCCGCCCGGCGGCGAGCTGAGCTCCGCCAGTCGCCGCTCGAGGAAGCGCCGCTCGGCGGGCTGCGTGGCGAGCGCGTGGGCGCGCCGGTAGGCGGCGGCCGCCTCGGCCGCGCGGCCGCAGCGGCGCAAGAGGTCGGCGCGCGCCGCGTGGAAGAGGTGGTAGCCCTCGAGCGCGCCGGCGAGCGCGTCGATCTCCGCGAGCCCGCGCTCGGGTCCTTCCGCCAGCGCCAGCGCCACGGCCCGGTTGAGCGCAACCACGGGCGAGCGGTCCACCGCCGCGAGCTGGTCGTAGAGCGCGGCGATGCGGTCCCAGCGCGTCGCCGCCGGCTCGGTCGCGCGGGCGTGCTCGGCCGCGATCGCCGCCTGCAGCGTGTAGTGCCCGGGCGGGCCGGCGGCGAGGGCGCGGTCGAGCAGCGCGAGCCCCTCGGCGATCTCGGCGCGGTCCCAGCGCGAGCGATCCTGGTCGTCGAGGAGCACGAGCTCGCCGCCCGGGCCGGTCCTGGCCGTCCGGCGCGAGTCGTGCAGCACGAGCAGCGCGCGCAGGCCCAGCGTCTCTGGCTCGCCGGGCAGCAGCGCGGCGAGGACCCCGGCCAGGCGGATGGCCTCGCCGCACAGCTCGGCGCGCACGACGTCGTCGCCCGCCATCGCGCTGTAGCCCTCGTTGAAGATCAGGTAGAGGACCGCCAGCACCGAGTCGAGGCGCTCGCCCATCCGCTCGGGCGGCGGGACCTCGAACGGGATCCCGGCGTCGCGGATCTTGCGCCGCGCCCGCACGAGCCGGCGCGCCATCGCGTGCTCGGAGACCAGGAACGCGCGGGCGATCTCCGCGGTGGTCAGCCCGCCCAGCGTGCGCAGCGTGAGCGCGACGCGCGCCTCGGGCGCGAGCGCCGGATGGCAGCAGGTGAAGACGAGCCGCAGGCGGTCGTCGGGGATCGCCCTCGCCTCGCCGCCGCCGAGCGTCGCCAGCTCGCGCTCGAGCAGCTCGCGCTTGCCGGCGAGCGTGCGCTCGCGGCGCAGGCGGTCTAGCGCCTTGTTGCGCGCCACGGCGGTGATCCAGGCGCCGGGATTGTCCGGCAGTCCGTCGTGGGGCCAGCGCTCCAGTGCCACGAGGAAGGCCTCCTGGACCGCGTCCTCGGCGAGCTGGAAATCGCCGAGGACGCGGATGAGGGAGGCGACCGCCCGCCCCGACTCGCGCCTGAACAGACGGTCGACGCCGGCTAGGCCTTGCTCGCCTCCGCGCGGAGGCCCTGCCCGGCGCGGCGCGCCTCGTAGTCCATCTCCGGGCGGATCTCGATCGATCCGCTCTGCGCGCCCGGGATCTTCGCGGCCCACTCGATCGCCTCGTCGAGATCCTTGCACTCGAGCAGGTAGAAGCCGCCGAGCTGCTCCTTGGTCTCGGCGAAGGGGCCGTCGGTGATCAGGCGCTCGCCGTCGCGAACGCGGACGGTCGTCGCGGTCGAGGAGGGCTCCAGGCCCGCGCCGGCCACGAGGACGCCGGCCGCCTCGACCTGCTGTCCGAACTCGCCGTATGCCTCCATGATCCGCGGCCCGTCCTCGGGGGTCATCGTCGCGAAGCGCGACTCGTCCTCGATGATGCTGAGCAGGTAGCGCATGAATCCTCCTGGTTGCGTGGCGCGGCTCTGGGACGGCCGCGTTCAGCCTGACGACGAACGCTTGCGGCCGCTGAGGACACCCGCGGCGAACTTGGCGCACTGGCGCTCACCCTCGCCACTGGACGATCGTTCGGTGTGCCGCGGCGCGGCGCCCTGCGACGATGCCTGGCGTGATCGAGCGCTTCGACCTGGCCGGACGCGTGAGCCTGGGGCTGGCCGCACCCGACCCTGCGGCCCGCCGCTACGTGCACGCCCAGATGGATCCGTTCCCCGCGCAGGCGCAGAACGGCGCCGGGCCCGCCGACGTCCTGATCGAGCCCCTCGCGGCCGCGCGCGTCCCGCGCGCCGGCGAGCGCCAGGGGCCCGCGCGCGACGGCACGGTGACGCTCACCGAGGACGGCCGGCTGTTCGTGATCGCCGGCGAGCGCGCCTGCGAGATCCCCGACCCGTCCGCGGCCGGGCCCGCGCGCTTCGCCGCCGTGCCCGGCTTCCCGCTCGGCGCGGTGTGGAAGAGCGCCGTGCGCCCGGCCCTGCACCTCAAGCTCCACGCCCACGGCGCCGTCGCCGTTCACTCGGCGGCCGTCGAGCGCGACGGCGGCGGCATCCTCGTCGCCGGCTGGTCGGAGACGGGCAAGACCGAGACGGCGCTGGCCCTCATGGAGGGCGGCGCGAGCTTTTTGTCGGACAAATGGACGGTCGTCGGCCCCGGGGGCGTCAGCGCGTTCCCGATCAACGTCGGACTGCGCCGGTGGGTGCTGCCCTACCTGCCCACCCTGCGCGCCGCGCTGCCGCCCGCCGCCCGCGCCCAGCTTCGCGTGGCCGGCGCGCTGGCCGCCGTCACCGCGCCGCTGCGCCGCCGCGACGGCCGCGCCGCCGAGGTCCTCGAGCGCGGCGTCGCGCTCGCCGACCGCGCCGGCGTCTCGCCCAGCGCCCTGCGCGCCGCCTACGGCCAGGTCGACGACCCGGCGCGCCGGATCCCGCTGCGCGCGCTCGTCGTGCTGCTGACCAGCGCCGACGGGCGGCTGCGCGCCGATCCCGCCGATCCCGCCTGGGCGGCGGTGCGACTGGCCCGCTCGGCCGGCTACGAGCGACGCGAGCTCTTCGCGCTGCGCCAGCGCGCCGCCTACGCGCTGCACGGCCCCGAGGACGGCGGCCGGGGCGCGAGCGTCAGCGCCGATGAGGAGCTGCTGGCCGGCCTGCTCGACGGCGTCGCCGTGCTGCGCGTCGAGGCGCCGTTCCCGGTGGACCCGCGCCGCGTCGCCGCCGTGATCGACGCCGCGCTCTGATGGCGTCGGCCCGCTACCGGTTCGCGCCGGGGCTCGAGCTGGCGCTCGAGGGGCCCGCGGCCGCGCTGCGCCACTTCGCCCGCGAGTACGGGCCCGCCGCCGTCGCGCCCGCCGCGGAGCCGCCGGCGCTGCGCGCGACCATCGCCTGGGGCGGCGATGCCGCCGACGACGGCCACAAGACCGTCCGCTGGGGCGTGCGCCTCGGCGCCCCCGACGGCGAGCCGCTGGTGCTCGAGCTGGCCCTCCGCGGGCGCCCCCGCCGCTTCGCGCTGAGCCTCGTCCAGGGCTTCCTGCTCGAGCCGGTGCTGTCGGTCGCCGCCGCGCGGGCCGGCCACGTCCTGCTCCCCGCCGCCGGGCTGGGCGAGGACGGCGCCGCGGTCGTCGTGCTCGGGCGCTCGCGCTCGGGCAAGAGCTCGGCCATGACGCTCGCCCTGGCCGCCGGGCGCCACGTCCTCGGCGACGATCAGGTCCTCCTCGACGCCGCCGGCGGCTGCCTGCCGTTCCCGCGGCGCCTGCGCCTGTATCCCGACCTGCGCCAGACCGCGCCGGCCGCCTTCCGCCGCCTGCCCGCCGCCGATCGCGGCGCCCTGCTCGCCCGCAGTGCGGCGCGCACGCTGAGCCGCGGGTGGCTCGCGCCGTCGCTGGCCGTCCGCCCCAGCGCGGTCGGGCCCCGGGCGCCAGACGGCCCGCTGCCGGTGCGCCGGCTCGTCGCGGTCGAGCGCGCCGGTGACCTCGACGGACCGGTCGCGGGGCCGCTCGAGGCCGACGTCGCGATCGCCCTCGCCCTCGACGTCCTCGACGAGCAGCGCGCGCGCTTGCGCGACGCCGCCGGCCCCGCGTGGCGCGCCGCGCTCGACGAGCTGCGCGATCGCGAGGCGGATCTGCTGCGAGGCGCGCTCGACGGCGTCGGTCTCGAGCGGCTGCGCATGCCCGCCGCCTGGCCGGCGCCGCGCGGCGTCGCGCACCTCGCCGGCGCGCTCGGCCTCCAGGGCGCGTCTTAAAAGCGCGGCTACGCCGCGCTGCGCAGCCGCGACTCGGGATCCCAGCGCTCCAGTCGCGCGTAAGGGCGGCGGCCGGGCGCGCCCCCGAGCGTGACCAGCGTGCGCGACGGGACCCACGCGCCGCAGTTGAGGTAGCGCGCGTGCGGGACCGACGCCAGCGGGACGTCCACGGCGGCGTGCGTGTGGCCGCACACGTAGAACGGCACCGAGGCGCCGAAGCGCGCGAGGATCGCCTGGCAGCGCGCCGCCGCGCCGGGGAGCATCGCGGCGAAGGACGG
>DASXRF010000237.1:0-5858 GCA_036506755.1 Solirubrobacteraceae bacterium
GACGTTCGACCGGTGGCCCGCCGACGCGAGCGGAGCGGCAAGCGCCACGGCGGCCGCTACTCCCTTTCCCTCGGTGATGCTGTTTTGCGCCGCGCGGCGCCGCCGGCGCGGCGCGGTCAGCCGCCGAACGCCCGCCGCACCGCGGCGACCGCCGGCTTCGGCCGTCCGTCATACGTGAACAGGCCCTTCTGGTTGATGCCCCGCACGAGGCGGATGCCGGGCACCTGGCGGCGGATCGAGCCGCCGGCGAACGACGGCGCGAGCGCGAAGTCCTGCAGGTTCCAGACGAGCTCGCCGTCGAGCCACGGGGTGGCCTCGTAGGTGCGGATGTGGCGGGTGAGCAGACTCGCCTGGAAGCTCTCCGAGCCGGGGGTGCCGGGCGCGTTGAGCTCGTTGGCCTCGGCGCCGAACTCGCTGACCACGAGCACCTTGCCCGGGAACGTGCGCCGCAGCCGGGCCAGCCGCGCGCGCAGCATCGCCGCCAGCCGCGCGCGCGGCGCGTAAATGTCGTCGTACCAGCCCGTGTAGTTGGTCACGCCGATCGCGTCGGCCGGGCGGTAGACCGCCCCGGCGCGGCGTGGCGGATGGGCGCCCCAGACGTCGAGGGCCACGAGCCGGCCGGGGTCGCGCGCGCGGACCTCGCGCGCCATGCGGCGCAGGTAGGCGACCTGGCCGGCGTCGTGGCCGTTGCCGGCGAGCTCGTTGGCCAGGTTGTAGGCGATCACCGAGGGGTGCGGCTGGGCCTCGCGGATCGCGGCCATCGTGCGCTGCCGCGCGATCCGGCGCCGGTGCGGCGTGCGCGAGGTCCACGACCCGGGCGAGTCGACCGGTCCGGCACCCATCCAGACGAGCACGCCGGCGGCGTCCAGGCGCTCGAGCAGCCCCGGGTCGAGCGGGTGCTGGCAGCGCGTGGCGTTGGCGCCCAGGCGCACGAGCTCGCGGGCGAGGACGGCCTGGTCGGCGGGGCGCAGCGCGTCGCCGCGGCCGCGCGCGTCCTCCTGCAGCGAGGCGCCGCGCAGCCGCTGCGCCCGCCCGTTGAGCCGCAGCCGGCCGGCGGACCAGGTGAGCTCGCGCAGGCCGACCGCGGCGCGGTAGCCCGCCTCCCCGCGTCCGGCCGCGAGCTGCAGCTCGTACAGCGCGGGGTGGGCCGGCGACCACAGCGCGGGCGCGTCGACCGTCAGGCGGGCCCGCAGCACGCGCGCGTCGCCGGGCGCCGTGCGCACGCCCGGCAGCCGGAAGGCGATCCGCCGCGCGCCGCCGGCCAGCACGCCCTCGACGGGGATGGCCCGCGACTCGGGGAAGCGGTTTCGCACCTCGACCGAGACGTCGACGAGCGCGACGCCGCCGCGCAGCCGCGTGCGGATGGTCGGCGCGGTGAGCTCGCTGCGCCCGACCCGCCGCAGCGTGACCTCGCGGTTGATCCCGCCGAAGTTGAACCAGGTGCGGTGCCACCCCTCGGCCTTCATGGCCGCCGGGTCGCGCCAGTCGGCACGCACGACGAGGCGGTTCACGCGCCTGGCGTCGAGCGTCACGCGGACCTCGAAGGGCACGTACGTGCCGACGTGCGCGCCGACGCGACGGCCGTCGAGCCAGACCGTCGCGCGGTGGTTGACCGACTCGAAGCGCAGGACGTAGCGGCCCGAGCGGCGCACGCGCAGGTCGCGCTCGTACCACGCGACGCTCCCCGAGAACGAGCGCGAGGTCAGCGCGCGGGCGTTGGGCACGTAGGGCACGGCGACCGGCCGCCCGCCGAAGCCCCCGTGGTCCCAGCCGCGCGCCGCGCCGCGACCCGCCGGATCGAGCCGGACGCGCCAGCCGCGGTGCAGCGCCGCGCGGCCGGTCGGCCCGGCGTGCACCCACGACGCCGCTCCCCCGGCGACGATCGCGCCCGGCGCCTCGCCGGGCAGGCGCGGCGAGGCGGGCTCGGGCTCGGGCGGGCTGCCGCTGGCGACCGCGACCACCGCCGCGGCGCCGAGCGCCGCGACGGTGATCGGGAACGGACGGAGGGCGGGCGACGGCACGACCCGCAGCACCGTAATGAGCGACCCCGGCAGATGCGCCTCATCGCCCGCACCGCCCGGTGCCGGGGACCCCCGCCCTCGCTCAGCGCCCTGACTCACCGCACGGAGATCCCGAGCACCCGGGTGCCCGCGCCGGTGCGTCCGCTGTCGCCCGCCCACTGCGCCACGACGTACGACGAGCGCGCGAGCCGGAAGGTCGCCGTGAACGAGCCGCCGTTGGCGCCCGCGGTGACGACCTGGCGGATCCAGCGCCCGCCGCGCGCGTCGCGCCGCGAGACGACGACCTGCTCGCCGCCCTGAGCGCCGGCCAGCGTGCCGCGGATCGTCAGCTGACCGCCCGCGCGCCGCAGCGACCGGCGGGTGAAGCGCCTGGCCGGGACGGTCAGCGTCAGCCGCGACGCGTCGCCGGCGTCGCCGCCGGTCGTCGTGCCGAACAGCTGGCGCTGCTGGGCCGGGCCGACAGTCAGCGCGTAGGCCTGGCGGCCGCCGGCGGCCACGACGCCGTCGAGCGCCGGGGCGCCGACCGACAGGCGCTGGGGCCGCCACGTGCGCCCGCCGTCGCCGGTGCGCAGGACGAACGCGCTGCGCGGGTCGGCGGCGAAGTCACCGACGGTCAGCCAGCCCTCGGTGCGCGAGCCGAAGGCGATGCTCTGGGCGTCGTCGCTGCCCGTCGCCGCGATCTCGCCCCAGCTGCGCCCGCCGTCACGCGTCGCCCACAGCCGGCCGGCATCGTCGAGCAGCCAGCCAGCGCGCACGTCGACGAAGTCGACGTCACGCACGCGCAGGGGGTTGCGCTTGCGGCGGCTCGGGTTCGGCAGCACGATCCGGCGCCACGTCGCGCCGCGGTCGGCCGACAGCGCCAGCGCCTGGGCGCCGAAGGCGACGACCGCCCCGTTGGCGGCGTCGAGGTCGCTCAGGCGCGCCGTGGCGACGTCGCGATCGGTGACGGCGTCGAAACGGCCACCGCCCACCTGCCGGCGCACGCCGCGCGGGCCGGCGAGCAGCACGACGTTCTCGCCCAGCGCGGCCAGCGCCAGCGGCGCCGCGGTCGTGCCGGGATCCAGCGTCTGCCAGCTCTGCCCGCCGTTGGCCGTCTTGAACAGCCCGCCGCGCACGTCGAGCGCGTAGCCCAGCTCGGACGAGGCGAAGGACACGTCGCCCAGCTCGGCCGAGGTCGGCACCGACAGCGCCCGCCAGTTCGCGCCGCCGTCGGCGGTGCGCGCGAGCTGCCCGTTGCGCCCGAGCGCGTAGGCGATCTGGGGCGACGGCCCGCGGCGCAGCGCGACGTACGTGGCGCCGATGTCGCCGCCGACCGGCGTGTAGTTGACGCCGCCGTCGTCGGAGACGACGGTCGCGCCGCCCGCGCCGCCGGCGACCACGCGCGTCGGCGACGCGAACGCCGCGACGAAGATGGCCTGCGTGGCGGCGGTGATCGGCGTGACGGTCGCGCCGCCGTCGGTCGTGCGCAGGAGGCGGTCGCCGCCCTTGACGGTCAGCAGGCACGTGTCGCCGGTCGCGCAGCGCACCGACGTGAGCTCCTGCCCCGCGCCGGCCGCCCGCCGCGTCCACGTCTCGCCGCCGTCGACCGAGCGCAGCAGCGTGTCGGGGCCCACGGCGTAGGCGTTCTGCGCGTCCAGGAAGGTCACGCGACTGACGCGCGTCACACCCGGCGGCAGGTCGAGCGGCTTCCACGAGATGCCCTGGTCGGTCGTCTCGTAGAGCAGGGTCGCGCCGCCGGAGAGCGCGACGAACGCGAGCCCGCGGTCGGCGCTGGTGAAGACGAGGTCGACGGGTGCGACGCTGCCGCCGCCGGTGCTCGCCGGGGTGCCGGGCACGGCGGTCTGCTTGGCGAACGTCTCGCCCGCGTCGGCGGTGCGCAGCACGCTGCCGTCGCGCAGCAGCACGTAGCCGATCTGCGCGTCGACGAAGTACGCCGCCTGGACGGGGTTGGGGCAGCCGCGCTCGGCCAGCACGTACACGCGATGGAAGGTCCGCCCGCCATCGTCGGAGCGCCGCAGCACGCAACCGTCGCCGCCCTGGACGACCAGCGTGTCGGGCGTGACCACCTGCAGGCGGTCGAGGTCGGCCGACGTCCCGGTCGCCAGCCCCGTCCACGTCGCGCCGCCGTCGTCGGTGCGCAGCGCGGTGCCGGCGTCGCCGACCGCGTAGCCGCGGCCGGACAGGAAGTCGAGCGCGCGCAGGGTGTTGCCCTGCGGCGTCGGGTTGCCCCAGAACCAGCCGGACTGGCTGACCTGCACCGCCGCGTCGGCAGGGGCTGACAGCGCCGCCGCGGCGCAGGCAGCGCCGAGCAGCGCACGGATCGTGCGTCGCAAGGGAAGTCCCTCCGTTGGGAGTTAAGGGGTGACCCGCCGCCGGCCGCTCACGAGGCGGTCCCGGCTTGGCGTGATGCTGGTGGGACGGCGGGCGCGCAGAAAAGTTGCGCCCGCGCTAGTGGACCCGTCCGCAAGTCCGGCGGACTTACGGACGCGCCCACTAGACGAGCTCGCGCTCGGAGACCGCTCCCGTGTCGAAGGCGAGCTTGACCAGCCGCATGCGCTTCTGGTTCTGCGGCAGCTGCTCGAGGCCGAACTTCGCGTACAGCGCGCGCAGGTGCGTCTTGACGGCGTCGACGCTGAGGAACAGCTCGCCGGCGATCTCGAGGTTCGTCGCCGGCGCGCCGTGGCCGCGCGGGTCGGCGACCGGCCGGCACAGCTCGACGAGCACGCGGCGCTGGGCGTCCGTCAACGCCGCTGGTCCCGGCAGCTCGTGACCGATGGCGGTCATCTGGCTCTGACTGGCGACCGGGTCGCGGAAGAAGACCGTCGTATCGCCGAATCGCAGCGCGTCGCCGGCGCACAGCCGCCTGCGCCCGAGGACCCGCTCGCCGTTGACGAAGGTGCCGTTGCGCGACAGCCCGTCATCGACGACCGTCCAGTCCTCGCCGACGCGCTCGAGCTGGGCGTGCAGCCGCGAGACCTCCGTGTCCCAGGGCAGCGAGAGGTCGCTCCCGCTGCGCCGGCCGACGGTGATCGGCGACGCCGAGTCCTCGAGCACGTGGAGCTGCTGCCCTCCGTCGCCGTCGCGGTAGAGCAGGAAGGGGTGTCCGGCGCGCTCGGCCTCGAGCTCGGCCTTGACGTCGGCGACGGCGCGGAATCCGAGCGGCGAGGCGGGCATGGCTCAGCCGACGTTCATGGCGACGTACTTGGTCTCGAGGTACTCCTCGATCCCCTCGCGGCCGCCCTCGCGGCCGAAGCCCGACTGCTTGACGCCGCCGAACGGGGCGGACGCGTTGGAGACCATGCCCTGGTTGAGGCCGACCATGCCGGTCTCGAGCCCCTCGATCACGCGGAACGCGCGCTTGAGGTCGGACGTGTAGACGTAGGCGACCAGGCCGTACTCGGTGGCGTTGGCGGCGTTGATCGCCTCCTCCTCGGAGGCGAAGCCCTTGACCGGCGCGACCGGCCCGAAGATCTCCTCCTTGAGCAGCCGCGCGCCGTCCGCGACGTCGCCGAGCACCGTCGGGCGGTAGAAGTAGCCGGCACCGTCGAGCCGCTCGCCGCCGACGAGCACCTTGGCGCCCCTGCCCGCGGCGTCCTGGACGAGCTCGTCGACCTTGGAGCGCTGGTCGTCGTCGATGAGCGGCCCGACCATGACGTCGGGGTCGGTGCCGCGCCCGACCTTCAGCTCGCCCATCCGCGCGGCAAGCTTCTCGGCGAACGCGTCCGCGACGCCCTCGGCGACGTGGAAGCGGTTGGCCGCCGTGCAGGCCTCGCCGACGTTGCGCATCTTGGCGATCATCGCGCCCTCGACCGCGTCGTCGAGGTCGGCGTCGTCGAA